>JAPKZL010000224.1 GCA_026393795.1 Candidatus Aminicenantes bacterium
GATGCTGTGCTTGAAGCCGGAGGCGACGAAGGCCATGATCGGGAAAAAGATGGCCCAGACCTTGCCGATGGTGTTGCGCGCGGTCAGCGCCATCCACACCGCCAGGCAGACCAGCCAGTTGCAGAGGATGCCGCGGAAAAAGGCGGGCCAGAAGGCGAGGCTCGCCTTGGTGGCGGCCGTCTTCAAGGCGGCGGCGCCGACGGCGACGTTGGTGCCCTCGAGCAGGCCGCTGCCGAACATGATGTAGGCCAGCAGCACCGAGCCGATCAGGTTGGCAACATAGACGATCGACCAGTTGTACAGCAGGCCGCTGAGCTTGGACTTGCCGTCCAACACCGACATGGTGATCATGGTGTTGCCGGTGAACAGCTCCGCCCCGGCGATGACCACCAGCATCAGGCCGACGGAGAAGACGGCGCCCTTGATGAAGGCGGCCAGGCCCACGCCGACGAACTGGGCGGCGTCATGGCCGATCATGTTCGAGATCTCGCCGCCGAAGCCGATGTAGGCGCCGGCCAGGATGCCCAGCACCAGCAGCTTGAAGGCGTTGTTCGTGGTTTTCTTCACGCAGATGTTCTCGTTCCAGTCCGCGGCCACCTGGGCCGGGCTCTTGCAGTCGAATTCCATTATTCCTCCTCTTTTATTTGGAAATTTTTTCTATCTGGCAAGCCGCCACTTTGTATTCGGGGATCTTGGCGATGGGATCGAAGGCGTCGTTGGTCAGCAGGTTGGCCGCGGCTTCGGCGAAATGGAAAGTGATGAAAACCGAACCCGTGTCGACGCGCCCGCTCTCCCGCGCCTCGGTAACGATCGAGCCGCGCCGCGACGACACCTTGACCTGCTCCCTGTCAACGATGCCCAGCCGTTTCATGTCAGCGGCATGCATCTCCATGAACGGCCCGGGCACGTATTGCGGCAGGGCCACGGTGCGCCGGCTCATGCTCCCGGTGTGGTAGTGGTAGAGCAGGCGCCCGGTGGAAAGCAGGAACGGGTATTTCTCGTCGGGCCACTCGGCCGGCGGGATGTAGTCGATGGCGAAGAACTTGCCCAGGCCGCGGGTGAACTTGTCGCGGTGCAGGAACTTCGTCCCCGGGTGCTCGGGATTGGGGCAGGGCCATTGCAGCTGCTCGCCGTTCCTGAGGCGGGCGAAGGTAATGCCGGCATATTGCGGCACCATCCTGTTGACCTCGTCGATAATATCCTTGATGGACGCGTATTCCATCTTGTAGCCCATGCGCGTGCTCACGTCGCGGATGATCTCCCAGTCGATGCGCGCCTCGCCAGGAGCCGGGATGGCCTTTTCCACCCAGAGGACGCGGCGTTCGGTGTTGGTGAAGGTTCCCTGCTTTTCGGCGAACGAGGCCACCGGCAGCATTACATCGGCCAGCGCCGCGGTCTCGGTCAGGAAGATGTCCTGCACCACCAGAAAATCGAGCTTCTCCAGCGCCTGTTTGACGTGGCCAAGGTCGGGATCGGAGACCATCGGGTTCTCGCCCATGATGTAGAGCCCCTTGATCTTGCCCGCGGCCGCCTGGTGCATGATCTCGACCACGGTCAGGCCGACCTTGTCGTCCAGCTTGACGTTCCAGGCCTTCTCGAACTTTTCGCGTACGGCGGCGTCGGTCACGGCCTGGTAACCGGGAAAGACATTGGGCAGGGCGCCCATGTCGCAGGACCCTTGCACATTGTTCTGTCCGCGCAGCGGGTTCACGCCCGCCGAGTCCTTGCCCAGGTTGCCGGTGAGCATGGAAAGGTTGGCCAGCGACATGACGTTGTCGGTGCCGGTGGTGTGCTGGGTGATGCCCATGGAGTAAACGATCGAGGCCTTTTCCGCTTTGGCGTACATGCGGGCCGCCGCGCGCAGCTTCTCGGCCGGGATGCCGCTGATCGTGACGGTCTTCTCCGGACTGAAGTCCTCGACCCGCTGCTTCAGCGAATCGAAATCCTCGGTGCGCGTCTTGACGAACTCCTCGGCGAGGAGCTTCTCGGCGATGATGACGTTCATCATCGAGTTGATCCAGGCGACGTCGCTGCCGTTCTTCTGGCGCAGCCACAAGCCGCCGTACTTCTCGGCATAATTCACCAGGTCGATCCGGCGCGGGTCGATGACGATGAGCTTGGCGCCGTGGAAAAGAACGGCGCGCTTGATGCGCGTGGCGATGACCGGATGGGTCTCGGTGGTGTTGGAGCCGGTGACCAGGATGACCTCGGCATTCTCCAGCTCTTCGATGGAGTTGGTCATGGCGCCCGAGCCGAATGAGCGGGCCAGGCCGGCCACGGTCGAGGCATGGCAAAGCCGCGCGCAATGGTCGACGTTGTTCGAGCCGAAGGCGGTGCGCACGAACTTCTGGAAGACGAAGTTCTCCTCGTTGGTGCACTTGGCCGAGGAGAGGCCGGCCAGGGCGGCGGGACCGTGCTCCTTCTTGATGGCGCAGAGCTTCTCGGCCACCAGGTCGAGGGCTTCGTCCCACGAGCTTTCGACCAGCTTGCCTTCCTTGCGGATAAGAGGCTTGGTCAAACGGTCGGGGCGGCCCACGAAGTCAAGGCCGAAACGCCCCTTGACGCAAGTTGCGCCCCAGTTGGGGACCGAATCGGCCCCCTTGACCTTGGCTATCTTGTCGTTTTTGATCCAGAGCTCGAGCTGGCAGCCGACGCCGCAGTACGGGCAGGTGGTGACCACTTTCCTCTGGACATCCTTCTTCTTCAGCTTGTCGCCGTAGACCGATTTTTCCATCAGGGCGCCGACCGGGCAGGCCTGGACGCACTCGCCGCAGCCGTCGCACTCCGAGCCCGACCACTGGCCGGTGCCGGCCACGACGTGGCTGTGGATGCCGCGCTGGGCCATGCTCAGGACCCCCTTGCCCTGGATCTCGAAGCAGGCCTTGACGCAGCGCTCGCACTTGATGCACTTCGAGGAATCATAGAATAGGACCGGCGCCGTGCTGTCCGGGGCCTGGGGGATCTCCTTCCAGATCGAGGCAAAGGTGCGCTTGGGCGTGTCCAGGCCGTAGCGGAAGGCCAGGTCCTGGATCTGGCAATCGCCGTCGCGCTCGCAGGTGATGCAGTCGTCGTTGTGCTCGGAGAGCATCACGTCGGCCAGCATCTTGCGCGTCTCTTCGAGCTGGGCGTCGAAGGCGGTGACCTTCATCCCCGCTTCGACCTTGACCAGGCAGGCGGGGACCATGCCCGGCCGGCCTTCGACCTTGACCACGCACAGCCGGCAGTCGCCGGTGGGCGTTATCTTCTCGTAGAAGCACAAGCCCGGGATGTCGAAGCCGTTGTCGCGGGCCACCTTGAGCAGGTTGTCGCCTTTCTCCGCCTGGAGCTCCTTTCCGTCGATGATCAATGTGATGCGTTCAGACATGGCCTCCCCCTAAAACACGTTATCCATTTTTTTCCCCCGAATGTCAATAAACGGCGGGGCCATTTTTTACCCGCTCACCCTGGAATAGCCCTTGCTCCTCACGATGCGCTTGCCCGCCGTTCCGGCGATTGTCGCCATGCAGGCGGCGCATTTCCCGTATTCTTCGGACAGGCATATTTTATTGTCGTACAGTTTGTAGCTTTCCCGGTACTTGGCCGGCGTGAAGTTCGGCATGATGACGTTGGCGCCGACCGTCAGCGCCTGCTGCCTTCCGGTCGGATCGATGGTGCCCATGGCCGTGGTGGCCGGAAGGTTCGACTTGGGCAGGAGCAGCCGGATGAGGGCCAGCGTCTTCAAGGTCGGGAAAATATCGCTGTTCGTGCACCCGCGCAGCGGCGTGTCCTGATGGGGAAGGAACGGGCCGATGCCGACCATCGCCGGATTCAACTCCTTGAAGAACAGCAGGTCGCGGGCGATCGACGCGAGCGACTGTCCCGGGAGGCCGACCATGATGCCGGTGCCGACCTCGAACCCCAGTTCTTTGAGGTTGAACAGGCACTGCGTGCGGTAGTCGAGATCGTCGTCCGGGTGCAGCCTCTTGTACAGGGCCGGGTCGGTGGTCTCTATCCTGTGCAGGTACCTGTCGGCGCCGGCCCGAAACAAATCCCGGTAAACCCCGCGGTCCCGTTCGCCCACCGAAAGGGTGACGGCCATGTTCATGCCGTTCTTGATCTTCTTGACCGCCTCGATCACCAGCCCGTCGCTTCCCTGGTCCTCGCCCGCTTGCAGCACGACGGTCAGGACCCCCTGCTTTTTCATGTAGGCCGCGGCAGCAAGGATCTCGTCGAGCGAGAGCCGGTAGCGGCCCACAATCCGGTTGGCCTTGTTGATGCCGCAGTAAAAACACCCCTTGCGGCAGTAGTTTGAAAATTCGACGATGCCGCGGATGAAAACCCTGTCGCCGAAATGCCTGCGGCAGACGCGCGCCGATTCGTCAAAGACCGGCCGGAATTCTTCGCGCGTCTGGAGCGAAAGCAAGCGGACAAGCCCATCCGCGCTGATGCGCCCGGCTCGGATATCCTTCAGGATTTCTTTATTGGTCTCCGTCATTTACAAATAAAGATCCTGGGAGCCGGCCTCGATCCTTCCCAGGTTGGCCCTGGTGGTCGTACGGGTCTTCTCGTCGGGGATGTCGGCCAGCATGCCGGCGATCAGCTTCTCGCCGGCGGCGCGGGTCGCCGGCGACGCGTAATGGACCAGGTACTCCTTGAACGAGGTCATGGCGTTGGGCAGGCAATACTGCTTGATCAACCCCGGCTTGGCCAGGTCCATGAAATCGCTGCCGGTCCGGCCCAAACGGTAGCAGCCGGTACAGAAAGAGGGGATGTAGCCGTGGCCGACGATGTCGTTGATGACCTCCTCCAGGTTGCGGTGGTCGCCCAGCGAGAACTGCTCGCCCGAATCGTCGCTGGAGTAACCGCCGGGGCTGGTGCGCGAGCCGGCGCTGATCTGCGAGATTCCCAGCGAGAAGGCCTCGCGCCGCATCGCGGCATTCTCGCGCGTGGAGAGTATCATCCCGGTGTAGGGGACGGTCAGGCGCAGGACGGCGATGATCTTGCGGAAGTCGTCATCGGATACGGCGTGAGGCGGATGCAGCGAAAGATCCGAGCCGGTGGCCGGCTCGATCCGGGGCAGAGAGATCGTATGGCAGCCGACGCCGAAGCTCTCCTCCAAGTGGCGGATATGCTGCAGCATGGCCAAAACTTCAAAGCGGTAGTCGTAAAGGCCGAAGAGAACACCCACGCCGACGTCGTCGATCCCTCCCTGCATGGCCCGGTCCATGGCCGTGAGGTGGTAGAGGTAGTCGGCCTTGGGCCCGCTGGGGTGCATGGCACAGAAGGTATCGTAGTGGTAGGTCTCCTGGAAGAGCTGATAGGTTCCGACGCGGGCCTCCTTCAACTGCCGGTAGGACTCGACCGGCAGGGCGGCAATGTTGATGTTGACGCGGCGGACCTCGCCGTTGCCCCGCTTCACGCCGTAGATCGTCTCGATGGCTTTCAGCGAATAACCCAGGGCGGCCTCGCCCAGCCCCTCTCCCGACACCAGCAGCACCCGCTTGTGCCCCTGGTCGACCAAGCGTTCGGTTTCGCGGCAGACCTCCTCCTGGCTGAGGGTGCGGCGGGTGATCTGGTCGTTGCTCTTGCGGAAGGCGCAGTACAGGCACTCGTTGTTGCACATGTTGGAAACGTACAGCGGGGCGAACAGCACCAGGCGCTTGCCGTAGATCTCGCTCTTGGCATAGAGGGCGGCGGCGAAGAGCGCCTCCAGGCTCGCCTCGTCCTCGAGCAGCAGCAGCTGGGCGGCCTCGGCGTGGTCGAGGCCTTTAAGCAAACGGGCCTTGGCCAGGATGTCGGCCGTCTCCTCACGGTCGGGGGGGCGGGAACTTTTCAGGTAGGAAAAAATCCGCTCGTGATCGATGAAGCCGGTATCCATATCAGACACCTCCCATTCCCTGCCGGCGCGGCCAGGAAACATGCTCATAGCGGGCGAACAGTTCGGGAAAGGGCCGCAGCGCCCGCGGGAAAACGTTTTTCAGGAAGGAGATCAGCACGCCGTAGTTGGTCATCGGCACTCCCGCCGCGGCGGGCAGCTCCTGGCGGCGCAGCATCTCGCGGCGGTTGAGCGTGCAGGCGCCGCAATGCACCACCAACCGGTAAGACGACAAGTCCTCGGGGTAGCCGCTCCCCGGCACGACGTCGATCTTCAAGCCGCCGCCGACGTACTCGTTCAGCCAGCGCGGCAGCTTGATGCGGCCGATGTCGTCCTGCAGCGGATGGTGGCTGCACGATTCGGCAATCAGCACCCGGTCGCCGGGGCGAAGCGAGGGTACGGCCAGCACCCCCTCGACAAGTCCGGGCAAATCGCCCTTCTGGCGGGCCGAGAGGATCGAAAAGGACGTCAGCAGGACGTCATCAGGAACGACGCTCGCCACCAATGTGAAGGCCTGCGAGTCGGTCACCACCAGCGCCGGCTTTTGCTTCAACGAGCCCAGGGCGGCCTTGAGCTCGCTCTCGCGGCAGCTGAACGGCATGGCGCCGGCGTCGAGCGCGTCGCGCAGCGCCTTGACCTGGGGCATGATCAGCCGACCCTTGGGGGCGCCGGTGTCGATCGGCACTACCAGAACGACCGTCTCCTCTTTGCGTACCAGGTCGCGCAGGAAGGAAGGCTCCCACTGGCTGGGGGCGATCTCCAGAATGCGCCGGCGCAGCTCCTCCATCCCCTGCCCACTCAGGGCGCTGACGCGGACGCAAAGCTTGTCCCTGAACCAGGAACTCTCCTGCTGCGGCAGGTCGGTCTTGTTGGCCACGACGATGGCCGGGATGGCGCGGCTGCGGAATTTTTCCAGCAACTCGTCCTCGAAGGCGAAATCGCTTGAACTGACGTCGACCACCAGCAGGGCCAGGTCGCTCTTTTCCAGCACCGCGGCCGCCTTCTTCACCCGCTCGGCGCCCAGCCCCTCGGCGCGGTCGTCGATGCCGGCCGTATCGATGAGCACCACCGGCCCGATGGGCTGGAACTCCAGCGATTTGAACACCGGGTCGGTCGTCGTCCCCGGCACGTCGGAAACGATGGCCACCGGCTGGCCGGTCATGGCGTTGATCAGCGACGATTTCCCGGCGTTGCGCCGGCCGAAGATGGCGATGTGCAGGCGGTCGCCGCGCATGGCCCGTTCAGCCATGGCTACGCTCCCGGGGAAAAAAGCTCGTTTGTTCTCTCATTGGGCTAAATATAACTCATTTGGTTCTGTTTTGCAAGCGCGAAAAAAAAGGGCAGCTCGGACTGCCCTTTTCAGAATCGCTCATCTTTCAGCTGTGATGCCCGGCGTGCTTGTGCGTGGCTTCCTTGACGCAGGCGCCGTTGAGCAGGCTGCGCTCGAAGTAGCAGGTGTGCAGGAGCTTATGGCACGTCTCCGAACCGGCGTGGCCAAGAAACTTCTCGTAAATGCGCTGGACACCGGGGTTCTCGTGCGACTGGCGCTTGGCCAACCCCTTGTCCTCGAGGTAGAGTCCCTGGCCGCGCCGCGCCCGGTCGGCGATGACGCTGCCGTAGGGCTGGCCGCCGCCGCCGACGCAGCCGCCGGGGCAGGCCATGATCTCGATGAAAGCGTATTCGCTCTTGCCGGTGTCGCGGATTTGCTTTTGCACCTTCTCCATCAGCGCCCGGGCGTTGCCCAGGCCGTGGGCCACGGCCACCTTGACGGTCAGGTCGCCCAGCCCCTTGGCCGGGATGGTCAGCGTGGCCTCCTTGATCCCCTCGAGGCCGCGCACGGCCTTGACGTCGAGGTCGTCGAGGTTCTTGCCGGCCAGCAGGAAGTAGGCCGAGCGGATGGCCGCCTCCATGACTCCGCCGGTGGCGCCGAAGATGGTCGCCGCGCCGGTGTAGCTGGCCATCAGGTCGTCGGGGGTCGCGTCGGGCAGGTTCTTGAAGTCGAGTTTGGCTTCCTTGATCATGCGCACAAACTCGCGTGTGGTCAGCACGTAGTCGACGTCCTGGAAGCCCGAGTCGTTCATCTCAGGACGGCGTGCTTCGAACTTCTTTGCCGTGCAGGGCATGATGGAAACGGAAACGATCTTGGCCGGGTCGAGCCCCTTCTCCTTGGCGAAGTAGGTCTTGACCAGCGTGCCGAACATCTGCTGCGGCGACTTGCAGGTGGAGGTGTAGGCGGCGAAATCGGGGAAGTAGGTCTCCATGAACTTGATCCAGCCCGGCGAGCAGGAGGTGATCAGCGGCAGCAGGCCGCCGCTCTTGACGCGCTCGATCAGCTCGGTCCCCTCCTCCATGATGGTCAGGTCGGCGGTGAAGTTGGTGTCGAACACGTAGTCGAAGCCGATCTTCTTCAAGGCAGCGTACATCTTGCCCACCGTCACCGTGCCCATGTCCATGCCGAACTCCTCGGCCAGGGTGACACGGATGGAAGGCGCCTCCTGGACCACGACGATCTTGCCGGGATCGAGGATGGCATCCCAGACATCGTCGACCTCGCTGCGCTCACGCAGGGCGCCGGTCGGGCAGAACACCGTACACTGTCCGCAGTTGACGCAGGAGCTGTGCCCCAGCCCCTCCTTGAAGAAGGTGTTGACGTTGACCTCGAAGCCGCGGTTGACCATGTCGATGGCCGACACCGACTGGATGTCGCTGCAGACGGTTACGCAGCGTCCGCAGACGATGCACTTCTTGGGATCGCGGTGCACCGAAGGGCTGGATTCGTCGATGGGCCTGTCTTCCACGACGAGCTGAAAGCGGTCGAAATCGACGCCCATGGCGTTGGCCAGGTCCTGCAGCTCGCACTTGTTGTTGGCCACGCAGGTCGGGCACTCGGTGGCGTGGTTGGAAAGGACCAACTCGACCAGCGTCTTGCGCAGTGAGCGCAGCTGGCGGGAGTTGGTGGTCACCTTCATGCCCTTTTCGGCCGGGGTGCAGCAGGAGCGTTTCGGCCCCGGCATGCCGTCGATCTCGACGATGCAGACGCCGCAGGAGGCGGTCGGCTTCAGGTTGGGGTGGTAGCACAGGCTGGGGATCAGCACCCCCGCCTGGCGCGCCGCTTCGAGGATGGTCGTCCCGGCTTCGACGGTTATCTCCTTGCCGTCAATCGTTAGCGTGATATTTTTGCTCATGTGCTTCACCTTTTTTGTTATTTTGGATTCAGGTTGAATTCTTCGGGAAAATGGTCCAGGGCGCTCTTGACCGGCATGATCAGCGACTGGCCCAGGGGGCAGAGCGACGACTTGAACATCGTGTCGGCCAGGTGCAGCATGGTCGCCGCGTCGCCTTCGCGGCCCTGACCCTGGCGCAGGCGGTAGACGATCTGCAGGATCTGCTGGGTGCCGATGCGGCAGGGAACGCACTGGCCGCAGCTCTCATGGGCGAAGAACTTGGCGATGGAAAAGAGCATGTCGAGAATCGAGGTCCCCTCGTCCATCACCAGCACCGCGCCCGAGCCGAGCACGGCCCGGTTCTCCTTCAGGCTCTCGAAATCCATTTTCACGTCCAAGAGCTTTTCGGGCAGGAAGACGCCGGCTGCGCCGCCCAGCAGGGCGGCCTTGAATTTTTTGCCGCCCCTGATGCCGCCGCCGTAGCCGAAGATGATCTCGCGCAAGCTGGTGCCCATGTCGGTCTCGACCAGCCCCGGGTACTCGACGTGGCCGAGGATGGTGAAGACCTTGGTCCCCGGGCACTTGTCGGTGCCGATCTTGCGGAACCAGCCGGCGCCGTTGGCGATGATGGCCGGGACGTTGGCCAGGGTCTCGACGTTGTTGACCGCAGTCGGCTTCTGCCAGAGCCCGTTGGTCACCGGGTAGGGCGGCTTGACGCGCGGGTTGCCGCGCTTGCCCTCCAGCGACTCGATCAGCGCCGTCTCCTCGCCGCAGATGTAGGCGCCGGCTCCTTTGCGGATCTCGAGCTCGAAGGAGAAACCGCTCTCGAGGATGTTCTGGCCAATCAGGCCGTATGCGCTTGCCTGGGCGATGGCCCTTTTCAGCCGCTCGATCGAGAGTTCATACTCGCCACGGATGTAGACGAAGCCCTTGGCGGCGCCGATGGCGTAACCGGCGATGGTCATGGCCTCGATCAGCTTGTGCGGGTCGCCCTCGAGGATCAGCCGGTCCTTGAACGTGCCCGGTTCGCCCTCGTCGGCGTTGCAGATGACGTACTTCTCGGCGCCGCTCGCCTTGCGCGTGAACTCCCACTTCATGCCGGTCGGGAAACCGGCGCCGCCGCGGCCGCGCAACCCCGAGCTCTTGATCTGTTCGATCACCGCCTCGGGGGTGATCTTTTCGGTGAAGATTTTTTCGATTCCCCTGTAGCCGCCGGCGGCAAGGACCTCGTCGATGTTCTCGGGATCGACGGTCCAGGCCTTGTCCAGGACGACGCGGCGCTGAGCGCGCGTCAGCCCGATCTTGGCGCCCTTCTCCGCGGCTGTTGCCGCGACCGGGGCCGCGGCCATAGACGCGACCGGGGCGTGGGACAGGCCGGCGACGACCCGCCCCTTGAGCAGGTGCTCGTCAATGATGCGGGTGACGTCGTTTTCGGTCACATGGAAATAATACATGCGGTCGGGATAGACGGCCAGGATCACCCCTTTGCCGACGATGCCGACGCTGCCGCTTTCCAATACCTTTATTTCATCCTGCAGCTTCCTGGCCTGCAGTTCCTTCTCCAGCCGGCGTTTGACCTCGAAGACTCCGGCCTGGGCCGTCCCTTCGTCGACCGGGAGCAGGACGTGGGTGCGATAGACGCTCATTTGGCCCTCCTCAGGTCCTCGATGACCCCGGCGATGCGCTCACTCGTCAGGTTGCCGTAGACCCGGCCGTTGACCATCATGGCCGGGGCCACGCCACACACGCCCAGGCAGGAGGTCATTTCCAGGGTGAAGAGCTTGTCGGGCGTGGTCTCGCCGAAGCCGACGCCCAGCAGCCGCATCAGCTCGCGCGAGATGGTTGAGGAGCCGAGCAAATGGCAGGGCGGCGACTGGCAGACGCGGATGAGGTTTTTGCCTCGCGGCTTCAGGCTGTACATGGTGTAGAAGCTGGCCACGCCGAAGACGAAGCTGTAGGGCAGCTTCAGGTAGTCGGCGGCGGCGCGCAAATCGGCGTCATCCAGGTAGTGCTCGGCGCTGGCGTCCTGGATGTCGTGCAGGATGGCCAGCAGGTTGTCGGTCGAGGCTTCGTATTGCTTCAATATTTTATCCCGCTTCATGGGCACCTCATAACATGGCTTCGATGGCCACCGCCTCGGCAACGACGGCCTCTTTTTCCGGGTTCTGGTTGCGGTCGCAGTGCAGACAGCGCCGCGCCTCTTCCACCGCCTCGTCCAGCGTCAAGCCACGGCTGACCTCCAGCCCGGGCTCGGCGACGCGTTTCTCGGCATCCTCGAGGTGCGGCTCCATGCGGGCGATGGTCTTCAAATACGCTTCCTCGTCATAATGGACCTCGACCACCTGGCGCGGCTGGTCGTACAGAACGCCCGGCCGCCCGAAGAAGCGGTCGATGCTCTTCGCCGCCTGGCGCCCCTGCGCCACGCTCTCGATCACGGTCGAGGGGTTGACGGCATCGCCGCCGGCGAACACGCCGGGAACGCTGGTGGCCATGGTGCGCGGATCGACGGCGATGTGGCCGCGCTTGTCCAGGTCCAGCTTGCCGCCGGTCAGGCCCAGGCTGAGCTTCTGGCCCAGGCAATAGAGGACGGAGCTGGCGCGGATGGTGTACTCGCTGCCCGCGACCGGCACCGGCCGCCGCCGGCCGGAGTCGTCGAAATCAGCCAGCTCGGTCTTGATGCAGTGCAGGCCGCTAACCTTGCCGGCCTTGCCGACGACCTTCAGCGGGTTGACCAGGAAGTCTATCTCGATCCCCTCTTCCTCGGCCCCGACCACTTCCTCGAGCTGGGCCGGCATCTCGGCGCGGGTGCGGCGGTAAGCCAGACGCACATTTTTAGCGCCGAGACGGCGGGCCATGCGGGCGGCGTCCATGGCGGTCGAACCGCCGCCGACCACGACCACGTCGTCGCCGATGGCCACTTTCTTGCCCAGATTGACCTCGCGCAGGAAATCGATGCCCGACAGGACCCCTTTCAATTGATTGCCATCGACGTTCAGCTGCTGCGCCTGGTGGGCGCCGCTGCCGATGAACACGGCGGCGTAGCCTTTTTTGGTCAGCTCCTCGAACGTCGTCACCGGCGAGTTGGTCTTGATCTCAACGCCGGCCCTTTGGATGACGTCGATCTCCGCCTGCAGCTTGTCCTTGGGGAGGCGGAAATCGGGGATGCCGACCTTCATCATGCCGCCGGCAACCTTGAGGGCTTCGAAGACCACCGGCTGGTAGCCCAGGCGGGTCAGGTAAAAGGCGCAGGCCAAGCCGGCCGGCCCGGCGCCGATGACGGCCACCTTCTCCTTGTGGGTTTTTTGGGGCGGGGCGAAGCCGAGCCCTTCGTCGATGGCCCAGTCGGCGAACAGCCGCTTGACCTCGCGAATGGCCAGCGCCTGGTCGTACTTGCCGCGTGAGCACTTGCGCTCGCAGAAGGCAGGGCAGACCCGGCCGCAGACAATCGGGAAGGGGTTGTTCTGCATGTGCTGGAAATAGGCTTCGCGGCGGCGGCCGTCGCCCATGTGCGAGACGTAGGAGGCGGCATCGACGCCGGCCGGGCAGGCGTTGACGCAGGGAGCGGCGAACAGCGCGGCGCAGACGCCGGCCGAGCACTTCTTGTCGCGGATGTGCTCGATGTATTCGTGCTTGAAGTACTTGATGGTCGAAATGACCGGGTTGGGCGCGGACTGCCCCAGGCCACACAAGGAGGTGGCCCGAACCGTATACGCCAGGCTCTCAAGTTTCTCCAGGTCGGCCATGCTGCCGCTGCCGTTGGTGATTTTTTCCAGCAGATCGTACATCTGCTTCAAGCCGACGCGGCAGGGGACGCACTGGCCGCACGACTCCTCGAGCGAGAACTCGAGGAAGTACTTGGCCATGTTGACCATGCAGCTGTCCTCGTCCAGGACAATCAAACCGCCCGAGCCCATGATCGAGCCCAGGCTTTTCAGCGACTCGTAGTCGAGCGCCGTGTTCAGGTACTTGGCCGGGATGCAGCCGCCCGAGGGGCCGCCGGTCTGGGCCGCCTTGAAGGCCTTGCCGTTGGGGATGCCGCCGCCGATGTCAAAGACCAGCTCGCCCAGGGTAATGCCCATGGGCACTTCCACGAGGCCGGTGTTGGTCACCTTGCCCGAGAGGGCGAAGACCTTGGTCCCCTTGCTCTTCTCGGTGCCGATGGCGGCGAACCATTCCCAGCCGTTGAGAATGATGTGGCGGATGGTGGCCAGGGTCTCGACATTGTTGATCACCGTGGGCTTGCCCCACAGCCCCTTGACCGCCGGGAAAGGCGGCTTGGGGCGCGGCTGGCCGCGCAGGCCTTCCACCGAGGCCATCAAAGCCGTCTCTTCGCCGCAGACGAAGGCGCCGGCCCCCATGCGCAGCTCGACGTCGAAGTTGAAATTCGTTTCAAAGATGTTCTGGCCCAGCAACCCCAGCTCGCGGGCCTGGGCGATGGCGGCGTTCAGGCGCTCGATGGCCAGCGGGTATTCGGCGCGGACGTAGATGGTGCCCTTGTCGGCGCCGATGGCGTAGCCGGCGATGGCCATCCCTTCCAGCACCGAATGCGGATCGCCCTCGAGCACGGCGCGGTCCATGAAGGCGCCGGGGTCGCCCTCGTCGGCGTTGCAGATAACGTATTTCTGATCGCTCTGGGAATCGGTGGTGAACTTCCACTTCAGGCCGGTGGGAAAGCCGGCGCCGCCGCGGCCGCGCAGCCCCGACTTGGTGATGACGTCGATCACCTGCTCGCGGCTCATCTGGGTCAGCGCCTGGCCCAGGGCCTCGTAACCGCGCTGGGAGATGTATTCGCCAACGTTTTCCGGGTCGATGCGGCCGCAGTTGGACAGGACGACCTTCAGCTGCTTCTCGAAGAACGGCACCTGCTTCTTCTGCTCGACGATCTTGCGCGCCTCGGGGGCCTGCCACAGATATTTCTGCAGCGGCCGCCCCTTCAGGAAGTGTTCCTGGACGATCTCGGCGGCGTACTCCACCTTCAGCTTGATGTAGAAGGAGCCGTCGGGGTAGACGACCATCACCGGCCCGAGCTCGCAGGGGCCCATGCAGCCGGTCTCGACCAGGTTGATCTCGTCGCGCAGTCCGGCCTTGTCGATCTCTTCTTGCAGTTTTTTCTTGAATTCGTGGCTGTGGGAGGAGATGCAGGCGCCGCCTCCGCAGATCAGCACGTCCAGCCGTTTGTTCATGACGCCCTCGCTGTTATTCCTTGACTTCGATGATGAATTCGGATACCGGGTTGCCGTTGACCAGGTGCTCGGCCACGATCCGGCGCGCCACCTCTGCCGTCACGTTGCCGTAGACCACCGACGGCTTGCCCTCCTCGACGACGGTGACGATCGGCTCGTGGGAGCTGAGGCCGCGCTCGCCGGCCTGGGTAACGATGACGTCGCGCAAAGCGCGCTTCTCGATCTCGTCCAGAAAGGACTTCAGCGTTTCGCGAGCGCCGGCGGCGATGCCGCTCGTGCCCATGCCGACCACCACCTTGAGCCGGGTCTGCCCGGCGCGAAGCAGCATATCTTTTTCCGTTTTTTCCCTGATTTTCTTCAGATCTTCGAGCTTCATTTTTCCTCCTTCTTTATCTCAACCTGGGCCATGGCGGCCTGGGCCCTTAAATCGCGCAGGATCTGGACGGCTTTCTGGGGGTTGAGCCGGCCATGCACTTCCTCGTCGAGCATCAGCACCGGCGCCAGGCCGCAGGCGCCGAAGCAGCGGGCGGTCGACAGGGTGTAGAAGCGGTCGGTCGTGGTGCCGCCGACCTTGACCCCCAACTCCTTTTCCAGGACCTTCATAATATCCGACCCGCCCTTGACGTGGCAGGCGGTTCCCAGGCACAGGTTGACGATATGATCGCCGATGGGATCAAGGCGGAAGAAGTTGTAAAAGGTGATCACCCCGAACACCTTGGCCAGGGGGACATTGAGCTCGCGGGCGACGAAGTGCTGGACTTCGAGCGGCAGGTAGCCGAAGATCTTCTGGGCCCGGTGCAGGATCTGGATCAGGGGCCCGGGCACGTTCCGGTTGGCATCGATGAATTCCTTCAGTTCCCGGTACTCGGCGTTATCCGGGATATGGACTGCTTGAGCTTCCATGCAGGCCTCCTTTTAGAGCCTTATAGCAAATTCTAAAATTTTTTGGTCTCCAAAAAATTTTTTGAATTTGCTATCTAAGGCTCTTATCCAGCTCTGCTGAGTTGTGGATGAAACACCATGAATGTCGCTGCGGACGTACGGCGGGCGCATCACTTCGAACCGTTGATCAGGGAATAAAGTTTACCGGCCGTATGGTAAGAGTCGGCTTGGGCGGAGAGGACGAACACCCCTTCCTTGCCGGCCCGCTCCAGCACGGTGGGGTCGGGCTCGATGCCGTTGCTGACGATGATCCC
>JAPKZL010000225.1 GCA_026393795.1 Candidatus Aminicenantes bacterium
ATGATGATCTTGCGGCCGACCAGGTCTTCCGGCTTGTAGAACAAGGCGATGCCGGCCACCAGGGTGCGGGTGCCGTCGCCGGTATCGATTTTCAGCTTCAGGAGTTTGTCGGCCTTTTCCACTTTCTCCGCTTCCAGCACCTTGGCCACGACCATCTGCACTTTCTTGAAGTCCTCGATCTCGATGACGTCGGAGGAGGCAGCATCCCGATCGGCTGAAGAAAGAGGCGCGGCCTCAGTTTCCCCAAAAAAGACCTTGCCGTCGACGCGAGGGAACAACTGCGTTCCGGGCAGGATGGAAAAAACTTCGGGCAGATCCTGCCAGCCGATACCTTGCGCGGGAGCGTTGAAAATGGCGCGCACCTTGGTGGCGGTTTCGGTCAGGATGGGGGCCAGCAGCGTATTGACGCTCAGGATGGCCCGGGCTAGGGTCTTCAGCACCCCGGCCAGGCGCGGCCGGTTCGCCTCGTCCTTGGCCAGGTTCCACGGCTGGGCCTCCACGATATAACGGTTGAGCTGATTGATGTACTCAAAAATGGCTTCGAGGCCGCGATTGAACTGGTAGCCGTCGAAGCAGTCGAGGACCGTCTTTTCGAGGGCGCCGTAGCGCCCGCGGATCCCTTCCTCCTTGTCGGTGTAAGCGGCGGGTCGGTCGAAGGAGTTGGCGAAGTATTTTTCGATCATGCCGGTCGTGCGCGAGACCAGGTTGGCCCAGTCGTTGGTCAGGTCGGTGTTCACGCGGTTGATGAAGCCCTCGTGGGAGAAGTTGCCGTCGGCGCCGATGGAGGCCTCGCGCATCAGAAAATAGCGGATAGCGTCGGGGTTGAAGTGCTTCAGCAGGATGTGCGGGTCGAGGACGTTGCCGCTGGACTTGGATATCTTCTTCTCGTCCTTCAGCCACCAGCCGTGGATCAGCTCCTTTTTGGGCAGGGGCAGGCCGGCGGCCATCAGGAAAGCCGGCCAGTAGACGGCATGGTACTTGAGGATGTCCTTGGCCATGATGTGCAGGTCGGCCGGCCAGAACGCATTGAAGCGCTCGCCCTCGCCGAGGTAGTCAATAGCGGTGATGTAGTTTGAGAGGGCGTCGAACCAGACGTAGATCGTCTGCTGCGGGTCGCCGGGAACCGGTACCCCCCACTTGACCGTAGAGCGGGTGACGCTTAGGTCGCGCAGCCCCATCTTGACGAAGGAAACCACCTCGTTCATGCGCGAGCGCGGCGTGACGAATTCGGGATTCTCCTCGTAGAATGTCAACAGCCGGTCGCCGTAGGCCGACAGACGGAAGAAGTAGCATTTTTCCTTGACGCGGTTGTCGGTGGGCCGGCCGCAGTCGGGGCAGGTCCTTTTGCCGTCAGCCGTCTCCTCGACGCTGTCGGGGATGAAATTCTCGCAGGAGATACAGTAGTGGCCGGCGTATTCGCCGAGGTAGATGTCCCCCTTCTCCCTGACCTTGGCAAAGATCTTTTGCACGCCCTTGATGTGGACGTCGTCGGTGGTGCGGATGAAATGGTCGTAATCGATATTCAATGTCTGCCAGAGCTGCTTGAAGCTCTTCACCATCGAGTCGGCGAGCTGCTTGGGGGTCAGCTCCTGCTTGCTGGCGCTCTTTTCGATTTTCTGTCCGTGCTCGTCGGTCCCGGTCAAGAACAGGACCTGGTAGCCGCGCTGCTGCTTGTAGCGCTTGATGACGTCGGCCAATATGGTGGTGTAGGCATGGCCGATGTGCGGAACGTCATTGACGTAGTAAATAGGGGTGGTCAGGTAAAACTTCGGCATGCTGATCTCCTGTCGCCTGCAGAGGAGCAAATTATAGCATAAAATCCAGCAGCGAAAAAGGGTGGCGGCGGGCCGGGAAAGGGATTACTGGAAACTGATTTTCAGCGGTTTGGTGTCTTCCTTGT
>JAPKZL010000226.1 GCA_026393795.1 Candidatus Aminicenantes bacterium
CGGTCCTTTTCTTCCAGAAGGAAACAGCATGAAGATACCTTTTCAGCAGCTGCCATGACAATGCCGAAAACACCGCGAAAGCCAGGACGGCCAGGGCCATGAACCACCAGGTCTGGTAGACGAACGGCCGCAGATAAAAAGCGAACGCTGCTCCGGCCATGTTCCAGACGCCGTCGGCGTTGGCGGCGATGACCCGGAAGCGGTAAGGGCCGGGGTTGAGGTTGTTGTAAATAGCCTCACGACGATTGCCGGCGGAAGTCCAATCGCGGTCGTAACCCTCCAGCTTGTATTTGAATTCGATCTTGGCGGAACGGATGAAGCTCAAGGCCGTGTAATGGAATTCGAACCGTAGGCTACCTGCTGGCAGTCGCAACGGCACCGTTATGGAAGTGCCCGAGGCCGGCAGGCTGCGGTTGTCGACCACGACGGCTTCCACCAGAACCGGAGGCACCTGGTCGTTTTTCCGGATGCGGGCCGGGTCGATGCTCACCACTCCCGCCAGGTTGGCGAACCACAACCGGCCGCTGCCGTCCTTCCAGGCGGCGGGGTTGCCGGAATTGCATATGCGGCTCTTCATGCCGTCGTTTTCATCGAACACACGGCCGCTTACCTTTAGATTTTTATCGAAAGCCGCCCTTTCCAGTTCACTTTTTTTTGCCCGGAAGATGCCGCGCTCACTGCTCAGCCACAAATAACCCACGTCGTCTTCCAGGATGGCATAGACCCGGTTGTCGAACAAACCCCGGTCACTGTTCAGCGAACCCCAGCGGCCGTTTTCAAAAACTTTCAAACCCTGGTTGCGGGTACCGACCCATATCGTGCCGCGAAGATCTTCGTAAAACGAGACTACATGGCAATTGTCTAAAAACTGTTCTCTAATAAATTGTCCTGGCTTTTCCAGCGCCATGACCGCCAATCCGTTTTCACAACCAACCCACAAATTTCTTCGCCGGTCTTCGAAAAGCGATGTAATACGATCGTAGTCTGGGTCATCGGCGTGGAAATAACGCTTAAAAGTCCCTTGCTGCTGCCAGCAAAACAATCCCGCCCCATAGGTACCGATCCACAGCCGGCCAGAACTGTCTTTTAAAACACAGCGTGTTTCAATATTTGCGGTTGCCCCAGGCAGGGTAATTTTCTTGAAACTACCGTCCTGAAAATGGAGCAATCCTGAAGAAGTCCCTAACCAGAAGGAATCTTTGGCGTCAGTTTCCAACGACCAGATGGTCTCGCTACGAAAGCGGACCGGCAAAATGAAATTTTCGACCCGGTTATTCTGATAGCGGTTTAAATAACCGCCGTAGCCGACGATCCACAAAGCACCGGAATCATCCCCATGCACACTGCGGAACACTTCGCCGTTCAGTCCTTCGCGGCCAGTTATAGTAGTGATTTTTTCATCGCGGATCTGAGTCAAACCGCCATCAAAAGCTCCCACCCACAAAGAGCCCTCAGCATCCTCACAAAGGGAAGAAATATATTTGCTGTCCATCCCCTGGACTTTGTTCAGGAACTGAAAATCATCATTTTGCCAACGAATCAAACCTCCCTCGCTGACCACCCACAGGTTGCCGTCGTGATCCTCGATCAATGCGGTGATGTTGTTGCTTAAACCTGGTTTTAACAAAAAATGGCGCAATTTATTGTCCCGATAACTATACAGACCATCGTCCGTTCCGAACCACAAAAATCCGTCGCGGTCTTGGCTGATCGCACCAATATCACAGCCCAATTTATCGCTAGCGGACAGAATCCGGTGCCATTGTTCTTTTTCCAACCGATACAAACCTTTGTTTACTGTACTGACCACTATCCGCCCCGATCGATCTTTCGTCAAGCAGTGAATTCCTATGCCGGGAAAAACGAGGTCTTTTTTGAATGGTCCGTTATTCCCAGGAGAACGATAAAAAAGACCTTCTGAAGTACCGACCCAAAGATTGCCCTGGCCATCTTCGGCCAGGCAATTAAAGGAAATGCCTGCAACTTTTTGGGAAAGAGGATGATTTTGAAACTTCCCATTTTCCAGACTGAGAAGTTTTCCGCGATAAGTTCCAATCCAAAGAACTTCCCGACGATCGAAAAATAAATTGTTTACAAAATTATCGTGGAATTCAGGGGTATTATTGCTGTTAAATATAGAGAAATTTATTCCATCGAAACGCACCAGCCCTTCTACGGTACCCAACCACAAATAACCGGAGCGGCCTTGCGCAATGGCCAAAACCGTATTGTTGGGCAAACCGCGTTCGGTTTTCCATGTATCCAGGGTATATTGGGTTATTATTTTTTGTGGATCCAGGCTCCAAAGCCCTCCGACAAAATATATAAAAAAAACGATAAAAAAAACGCGCTTTTTCAAATTCAATTACTATCTTAGAAGAAACTTGGATTAAATACTATTATTACATGATATGTATTTTGGCCTTGCAAGCCACAAGCTGGAGCTCACCCTCCTTGTCGGCGAAAACCTTTTCCAGCTTGGCCAGCGCTTTTTCGGCTTCAATGAATCTTTTCCCCTTTTTTTTTGCTTCCGGCTGCGTGTCAAGATAGGTTCTGATCTTGCCCAACAGCAGATTCACATTTGCTTTTTTTATGTCCATGGGTTACCTCCGTTTTATAATATGCAATAATTTTAGTTTAAATAATGAATAAAAACAATAATTCAATGAAACTTACAATTCTGCGAGAGCAATAGTTTAATTAAAAAATAATTGAACTATTCCTTCTAAATAAAAAAGGTTTTTAAAACTCATCCCCTACCCCTTCTCTTGGCAAGAGAAGGGGCATAGTAACGCTCCCCTCTCTTTTTGAAAGAGAGGGGCCGGGGCAGCACAAATTATCCGTCTATCCTGACGGATATAATTTGTCTGTCCCCAAAGGGGGGTGAGTTGTTTTTACAATTGCACTACATTACAATTCTACAAAATCATGTTATGAACAATATATCCTCTTTAACCCTGGCCCTGACCGAGCGCTGCAATTTTTCCTGTCCCTACTGCCCGCAACATAGGGGGGGAAAAACATTGAAGATAGAAGAAATTACCGCTTTCCTGGATTTTCTCAAACCCCGTTTGGCCAAGGAGGTCTGGCTGGGCTTTTACGGTGGCGAACCGTTATTGAGTTGGCTGCTGGTAGAAAAAACTGTCGAACATTTGCGAAAAAACCGCAGAAACAAATTTCGCTTCACCCTGACCACCAACGGTTCGCTCCTGAAAAAAGAACATATTTTGTTTTTAAAAAAAAACCAGTTCGAGCTGGTTTTAAGTTATGACGGCCTGGCCCAGGCAAAGCGCAACCCGGGCAGCATCGTTGCGGTCGAAAAGGCCCTGGCCAACCTGCAGGAGCTTTATCCCGAAGGTTATATGGTCAACAGCGTTTTCACCCCCGCAACCATTTCATTGCTGTCCGCTTCATTCGGAAATTTAATGGAACAGGGGCACCGGCACCTGCAATATTCTTTGGACTTGAGCGTTCCCTGGCACGATTCTGACCTTAAGGTTTTGGAAAAGGAGCTCAATCGCCTGGCCGATCGCTGCCTGGAAGTCCAAAATAAAACCGGCAAGCTGCCGCTGGAAAACTTCAAAGATACCCGCCCAAATGGGGTTTTCGCCTGTTTTGCCGGCCGCGACCGGCTGGCGTTGCTCCCGGACAACACCGTCTGGGGCTGTTACCTGTTTTACGACCTGCTGGGACACCTGCCCGAACACTCCGATTACCGGAAATACTGTTTCGGCAAATTGCCCGCTTTCATACGCAGCACGGCCAAGACCAAAGCCGTGGCCGCCAATTATAGCGATCTGCGCCAGGATTATTTTTTCACCGTCGAAAAAGAACTCTGCAGCCTGTGCCCGGAGCTCGAATCCTGCAGCGTCTGCCCGGCCGTTGCCGCACTGGCTACCTCCCGGCTCGCTGTCATCCCCGGCTGGACCTGCCGCATCAAAGGGATCCAGGCTAAGCATAAATCGCTTTTTGCGGGCATGTAAGACAAAATCCTGACTTCCCGAGATATTGGGCATCTATTTTTTGAATTTTGTCGACCTAACTCACCCCCGTCCCCCTCTCTTTTTAAAAAAGAGGGGGTGGAGAAGAACTCTTAATCCCCTTCTTTTTATTAAGAGAAGGGGTGGGGGATGAGTTACGAGCATTTAGATTTTCTCAATATAGTACTTTTCAATCTATTTTTCGGACCATTTTTGCGGCGATTCATTGAATTTTTTCCCCCAGCGATATAAGATGAGGCCATAAAAAGGAGGTACGATGAAAAAGTTCATGCTGACGTTTTTGGCGGCTGCCATTTTACTGGCCGGCCTGACCCAGCCCCTGGCGGCCAAGGGCGATAAAATCAGGATCGGCGTCCTGCGCTTTACCAACGACACCAGGGCCAGCTGGTGGAATTCCCAAGTGGGCAACGAGCTGTCGGACATGCTGGCCGCGGAGCTGGTCAGCACCAGGTCCTTCAGCGTGCTGGAAAGGAAGGAGCTTGATGCCGTCCTCGGCGAACAGGACCTGAGCGCCTCGGACCGGGTCAGCGAAGCGACCAAGGTGAAGCTGAAGCAGCTGAAAGGCGCCCAGTACCTGATCGCCGGCACGGTTTCCGCCTATGAGGAAAATGTCAAGGGCGGGGGCGCCGGCATCCGCCTGGGGCCGGTCAGCCTGGGCGGCTCCAAGGAAAAAGCCTACATCGCCGTGGACGTGAAGGTCGTCGACACCGAAACCGGCGAAATCGTCGATGCCCGCACCATCGAAGCCACGGCCAAGGGCAGCGCCCTGAGCGCCGGCCTGAGCATCAGGAATTTTTCTTTCGAGGGCGGAGGTTATAACAAAACCCCGGCCGGCAAGGCCATCCGCGCCTGCATCCTCTATGTCGCCGAATACCTGGAATGCTCCATGGTCAGGGGCACGGACGACGAGTGCATGGAAAAATGGGACGAGATGGACAGCAAGCGCAAGGAAAAGACCAAGGACGCCATCGACCTGGACGATTGACCGTTGTCGTTAACAAAGCCGGCGGCCGTCAAGCGGCAAAGGGTCGCGCGAACTTGACAGGAAAGCCGATTTGGTGTATGTTTAGGGATGAGTTGGGCGGTTAGCTCAGTTGGTAGAGCATCGGTTTTACACGCCGGGTGTCAGAGGTTCAAACCCTCTACCGCCCAGGCTTTTCTTGTGGCGCGGGGTCGTAGTTCAGTTGGTTAGAACGCATGCCTGTCACGCATGAGGTCGCGAGTTCGAGTCTCGTCGGCCCCGCCATTCCCCAGGCTGGGGGCGTAAAGGTTTCGACAGTTTTGATGAAGTTAAAGAGGCGGACTGAGCCGAGTAGCTCAATAAACTGCTCAAAAAAAGAAAAGCAAACAACTTTGCACTCGCAGCGTAATTAACACGTTGCCGTTCCGGTTTTCCCCGCCCGCGGGAGGGCCGGAGCGTCACTTTGCGGGCTAGCGTTGGATTGAGCGCCTTCTGTGGTTCGACGCGAAAACCTGTGAGGGCCGCTGGCAGCCCATTTTGTTTGTTTCAAGGGTTGCCGGTCGTATAGAAAACAAACTATGTCCGTAGAATCTTTAGTGGAGTCATTATTGGACGCGGGTTCGATTCCCGCCGCCTCCACTGCCATTTTTATGTGAGCGTGATGAGACAAACCAAGAAAACGAGCGCCATTCTTGTTTCCCTCCTGCTGCTTGCGCGCCTGCTGCCCGCCCTGGCCATCGATTTCCGCTCCTTCGACCACGAAGGGTTCACCCGCATCGTTCTTCAGGCCGACCAGAATTTCGCCTTCTCGGTGCGCAACGCCCCGGGCCAGCTGCAGGTGCTCCTGCCCAAGCATGCCGATTTCAACACCCAGTCCTTCGCCGTTCAAAATTCGCGGCTGCTGGAAAGGGTGACCAGCGAAGTCAGGGAAAACAACAGCGTCCTCACCGTCTTCTTCAAGGACGACGTCAGCGTGACCAAGAATTTTGTCCTGGAGAAGCCTTTCCGTCTTGTTTTCGACCTGGTGAAATCGGAAAAAGTCCCCGCGGCGGCACCCGAAACGACGCCGAAAAGCGATCCCCCCCAGGTTCAGCCAGCCGCGGCGCAGCCGGCCGAACCCGCGACCAGCAAACCGATTGAGACCATCTGCATCGACGCCGGTCACGGCGGCGAAGACCTCGGCGCCCTGGGCAAGTCCAAGCTGCTGGAAAAGGACGTCACGCTGCGCATCAGCCAGAAGCTCAAACGACTCATCGAATCCAAGACCGGCTTGCGGGTGATCATGACCCGGGACGGGGACAACGAAGTCTCGCTCAATTCGCGGGCGTCCATTGCCAACAACCAGCAGGCGCAGATGTTCGTTTCCATTCATGTCAATTCCTCCTTCCGCAAATCGGCGTACGGCTCGGAAACCTACTTCGTCAGCCTGAAGGCCACCGACCCGGAAGCCCTGGACCTGGCCCGCAAGGAGAACCAGAACCAGGAAGACCCGGGCGAAACGATCAAGAACGACGAGTTGAAGATGATTCTCTGGAACATGGCCCAGACCGAATACATCCGGGAATCGAGCACGCTGGCCGAATACATCCAGAACGAATTGAACGACCTGCTGGGCACCCGCAACCGCGGCGTCAAGCAAGCCCCGTTCCGCGTCCTGATGAGGACCGCCATGCCCGCCGTGTTGATCGAGACTTCTTTCATCTCCAACTCCGCCGAAGAAAAAAAACTGCAAAGCGAGGAATTCCTGGATAAAATCGCCTTTGCCATATTCAACGGCGTCTCCAAATTCATTTACTATTACAACAACATCGTCAAATGACGGCCAAAACGCGGAACATCCTGCTGGTCTCCCTGGGCGCATTTTTTTTTGCCGCCCTCCTGATCGTGGTCTGTTCCCGAAAAAAAGCGGAAAACCCCGAGCGCGAAACGCTCACCAAAACGGTCGCCGACGGCACCATCGCCGAATTCATCAAGGTCAAGCTTTTTTACAACAGCGAATCGTCGCCTTTGTTGCAGCCGGTGAACCGCGAGATGGAGGTCCCGGAAACCAAGGAAGAATTGTACAGGAAATTCATCAGCCTGCTGCTCACCAGCAGCGGCGGGCTCATCATGCCGGTGCCGGAGGGAGTCCAGCTGCGCAGTGTTTTTTACCTTAAGGACAAGGAGATGCTGGTGCTCGATTTCAGCGACAACTTGGTCAACGCCTTTCCCGGCGGCACCGCGGCCGAGCTGGAATTCATCTATTTCGTCGTCGACAATTTCTGTTTCAATTTCCCCGAAATAAAGAAGGTCAGGATTCTCTGCGGCGGCAATGAAAGCAAAACCTTGGGCGGCCACATCGACCTGGAAAAGCCGTTCTTCCCCGATTTCAGCCGCATCTCTAATGATTGAACGCCGTTATCAGCAGCAAGGAGGCATCCATGCTTTCAGGGATTGAAAAAATCCTTTTCCTGGCCGCCATCGCCCTCGCCGTCGGCCTGGCGTTGAACGAGTTCCGCCGGAAATTCCTGCTGATCGGCCGCGGCCGGAAAGTCTCGCGCCGGGACCATCCCGGCCGGCGCCTCTGGGAGATGCTCTACCGGGTATTCCTGCAGCTCCCGGTGTTCGCCCAGCGGCCGGTTACCGGCTTCTTTCACGCCGTCATCTTCTGGGGCTTCCTCGTCTTTTTGGGCGTCACCCTCAACCATGTCGCCGAGGGCTTTATCGAGGGCTTCAGCCTGTTCGGCCACGGCGCGATCTACGCGCTGCTATTGTCTGCGGCCAACCTTTTCGCCGGCTTGATCATCCTGGCCGTCATCTATTTTTTCTTTCGCCGCTACGTCTTCCGCGCCAAGAGCCTGGACCGCCCGTCCTACCAGTCGCTGACCGTCCTCTTCTTTATTTTCACCCTGATGGTCAGCTTCATTTTTTATGAAGCGTTTAAAATGTATTCCCTGGGACCGGCAAAAGGATATTCCCTCGCCAACTGGGCGTTCTTCCATGTCCTTCCGGCCCCAGCCATGATTTCCGCAACGGCCGTTCTCTTCTGGACAAAGTTCCTCTGGTGGCTGCACATCCTGGTCATCATGGCCTTCGGCGTCTTCATCATGTTTTCCAAGCACCTGCACCTGCTGGCCGGGCCCATCAACCTGCTCTTCAAGAACCTGGGCGTCAAGGCCGAAATTCCCCTGCTCAACCTGGAGGAGCAGGAAAAATTCGGCACGCCGCAGATCGTAGACCTGAGCCGCAAGGACCTGCTGGATCTTTTTTCCTGCGCCGAATGCGGCCGCTGCGACGATGTCTGCCCGGCATTCCAATCGGGCAAAGCCCTGTCGCCAAAAAAACTTCTGGAAAAATTGAAAAACCACCTGCTGGCATCCGCCTCCCAGCTGCGCAGCGACCCGGCCGGCCTGAAAAAGTTGTTCGGCGAGGTGATCAGCGAGGAGGAGGTCTGGGACTGCACGACCTGCGCCGCCTGCATGGAGGTCTGCCCCATGCTCAACGAGCATATCGCCAAGATCATGGGCATGCGCCAGTTCGGCGTGCTGATGGAATCCAGGTTCCCCGAGGAATTCCAAACCCTGTACCGCGGCCTGGAAAATCAGGGCAACCCGTGGGGCATCAACGCCGACACGCGTCGCGATTGGGCCAAGGACCTGAACATTCCGCTGCTGGCGGAAAAGGGCAAAACCGACATCCTGCTCTGGGTCGGCTGCGCCGGCAGCTTTGACCAGCATTCCCAGAAAATCGCCCGCTCGCTGGTAAGGCTGCTGCAGCGCAGCGGCGTCGATTTCGCCTTCCTGGGCAACGAGGAAAAATGCTGCGGCGACCCGGCCCGGCGCAGCGGCATGGAATACCTGTACCAGATCCAGGCGCGGCAGAATATCGAGACTCTGAACCGCTATTCGTTCAAGCGCATCGTCACCATTTGCCCGCACGGCTACCACGTGCTCAAGAACGAGTACAGCCAAATGGGCGGCGACTACCAGGTCGTCCACCATTCGGAACTGCTGCTCGAGCTCCTGGCCCAAGATAAATTGAAAATTCAGGCCTCCGGCAATGGGAAAATGACCTACCACGATCCCTGCTATCTCGGCCGCTACAACGGCATCTATGAACAGCCGCGGCGGCTCCTGCAAAGCCTGAACCGGCACCGGCCGCTGGAAATGGCGTCCAGCCGGCAGACCAGTTTTTGTTGCGGCGGGGGCGGCGGCGGCATGTGGAAGGAAGAAAAGAGCGGGGAACGCATCAGCCACTGCCGCATCGCCCAGGCGGAAAAAACCGGAGCGGAGACCATCGTCACCGCCTGCCCGTTCTGTTCCATCATGTTCAATGACGCCTTGTCCGAAACCGGGCGGGAGAAATTGAAAACCGTCGACCTGGCCCAAGCCATCGAGGAGAAACTCGTATAAGCGCGGTCGCCATGCCGAAAAAAAAAGCAATCCTGGCCGGCGACCTGGCCATGCTGGCCGGAATGGCCACCTTCTTCATTTTTCGCGCCCCCGGCTGGCTGTGGCTGCTGCCCGGCGCGCTTTGCCTGCTCCCGTTGCTGCTGCGGCTGATCCGGACGTACTCTCGGTCCTGGCAGCGCTGTTTTTTCCCCATCGCCGCCGGCCTGCTGGCCTGGCCGATGCGCCTGTTTTACTGGGACCGCGGCGACTTCAACGCCCGCATGAGCAACCTGATGCTGCTGGCATCGCTTTTCACGCTGGTTTTCCTGGCCCGTGAACGGCACTGGCACAGAAGGTTCCTGCACGGCTTCAATTCGCTGGCCTTGCGCAAAAGGCTGCTGGCCATCTTCATCGCCGCGGAATTGCTCTTCATCCTGGCCGCCGCCCTGCTGACCCGATCCGGGGTGGCGCTGGTCGGCGACGAGCCCCATTATCTGGCCATCAGCCAATCCCTGGCGCGCGACCGCGACCTCAACGTCTTCAACCAGTATTTCCGCGACGGCTTCAAGGAGTTTCTCAAGGTCGAGAAACTGGCCGCCCACGGCACCTGGGGCAAGGGCTTCAAAAAAATCTACTCATACCACCTACCGGGCGTTTCCCTGACTCTGGCCCCCTTCTTCTTTGTCAGGCTCTCCCCGCCCCTCCTCTATTTTTTGCTGCGCTCATTCCTGGGGCTGTTCGGCGCCCTGCTGGCCGTATTGATCTACCTTTTCTGCCTCAGGCTCTGGCGTTCGCGCAGCCTGGCTTTTTTCGTCACCATGGTCTTCAGCCTGTCGGCCCCGGTCTTTTTTTATTCCATTCACATATTCGCCGAACTCCAGGCTATGCTGCTGACCTTAAGCGCCCTGTACCTGCTGTTTTTCAAGGTACGGGGAAAGGAAAGCCTCAGCCTTTGGGCCGGTTTGCTGCTCGGCAGCACCATATTTTGGGGGGTCAAGTACGTCCTTTTCATATACCCCATCGGCCTGGGCTTTTTCGCCTATTGGACCTGGAAAAAAAAGTTCCGCCCGGCTCTGTTGCTGATTGTCTTCCCGTTGCTCTTTCAGGCCCTCTTCTTCGGTTACCTGTACCACGCCTACGGAAACTTTTCGCCCAACTCCGTTTATTACGGCATGCTCAACCCGGCGGAGTCCAAGGCGCTCTACGAAACCTTATTGAAAACGATCACGCTGAATATGCGCTGGGAAACCCTGCTCGATTATTTCTTCGACCAGCGCGACGGCCTGCTGCTCTACAACCCCTTCTATTTTTTCGCCTTTCCCGGCCTGCTGCTGGCCCTGAAGAACTTCAAGCGCTACCGCCTGCAGCTGCTGGTTGCCCTGCCGGCGCTGCTGTTCGTTCTGAATCACGCCTTTTCGACCATCCGCCCCGGCTACTGCCCGCAGGGCCGCTACCTGACCCCGGTCGTTTGGGCGCTGCTCCTTTTTGCCGTGATCTTCTACCGGGAAAGCCGCAGCCCTTTTTTCAAAAAGGTATTTCTCTGCCTGCCGCTCTACTCGCTGTTCGTCACCGGTTATCAGATATGGCAGCCGTTCACCCTTTATCAGGAAACCACCCACGACACGCTGCTGCGCCCGGGCCTGATGTTCCAGAATTGGGCCAACAGCCGCATCGACCTGCCGGCCATGCTTCCCTCTTACATCAAGACCGACAACAGCGGCTACCTGCCTAACCCGGTGTTCCTGGCGCTCTTTGTGCTGCTGGTCGCTTTTACCCTGACCCCGTGGCGGTGCAACGACCGGCGCCGCGGCGACCGGCGCATGCCCCGCGGCCTGACTCCGCTGCTGATTTTTTTCGGAATCTTTTCGCTGGCCAGCCTTTTCCCGCGCCCCGACCTGGCCGATCCGCAGCGCATCGTCGGTCCGCGCGACCTCCCCTGCCAGATCTACTTCCAGCCGGCGGTCTGGAGCGGCAGCGAAGAGGCGACCTGGCTGAGTTCGCTCGGCCGCTGCCGTCTGCGCATCGAAACACTGGTCCCGCTCAAGTCCATCCAGATCGGCGTGCAGAATCGCTCGACGAGCCAACCGCTGGGAATGACCGTCGCTCTCTTCGATGAAACGCAAATTCCCCGGCAAATGCCACCCGGAGCGGAAAGCGAATTCCGTTTCGATCAGCCCGGTTTCCTAAAGCTGAAAAACCGCTTCAACTACCAGCTGGAACTGGCCGCGGGGGCTCCCGTGCCGTGGCTGCTGCGCCTCAAGCTGCGCTGAGCTCCCTCCCGGTGGTCGGGCGTGGAAAACATGTTATAATACCTGGGAAAATCGAGGCCGAACCATGATCTTCAGCACGCCGGCATTCCTTTTTCTGTTCCTGCCGCCTGTATTGCTGATCGCCTTGTTTTTAAAAAAAGAAGCCCAGAATTTTTTTCTATTTCTGGCCAGCCTGTTCTTCTACTCCTGGGGCGAGGGCTGGCTCGTGCTGCTGCTCCTGGCATCGGTCCTGTTCAACCACGGTTTCGCGCTGGCGATCGAAAAAAACAATTCCCCCGGAAAAAGAAAAGCCCTGTTGATCACTGGCCTCGGGTTAAACCTGTCGCTGCTGGTCATTTTTAAATATGCAGACTTCATCCTGGCCAATCTCGGGCCGCTGCTGCGGACCGCGGGTCTGGCCATCCACAAAACTTCCACCTGGCACCAGCCCCTGGGCATTTCATTTTTCACCTTCATGGCCCTGGCCTATCTGGTCGAGGTTTACAACCGCGTCTGTCCAGCCGAAAAAAAATTCCTACACACCGCCCTTTTCATAACACTTTTCCCTACCGTGCTGGCCGGGCCGATCAACCGCTACTCGCGGCTTCGGCAGCAGCTGGCGGAGCGGGAATCCACCCCGGAACTCCTCTCCCAGGGCATCCGCCGTTTCATCATCGGCTTGGGCAAAAAAGTCCTGCTGGCCGATACCCTGGCCAGGGTTGCCGACCAGATATTCGCCATCCCCACTGCAGGTCTCACGGCGCCCGTTGCCTGGCTCGGAATTGTCTGCTACACCCTGCAGATCTTCCTGGACTTTTCAGGTTATTCCGACATGGCCATCGGCCTGGGGCAAATGTTCGGCTTCACTTTCATGGAAAATTTTAACTTCCCATATATTTCCAGGTCCATCACTGAATTCTGGACGCGCTGGCATATCTCCCTGTCTACCTGGCTGCGTGATTTCCTTTTCCTGCCCATGGCCTACGCCACGTCGCGCCGGATTAAATCCGACCGCTGGCTGGGTATCCGCGCCGAATCCTGGAGTTATTACCCGCCCATGCTTCTGACCATGCTGCTCTGCGGCCTCTGGCACGGCGCCGCCTGGACATTCATCGTCTGGGGGCTCTACCATGGCGTCTTCATTGTGCTGGAGCGTTTCGCTTTGAAAAAAATCCTCAAGCGCCTCTGGCCGTCCTTGCAGGTCATCTATGCCATGCTGCTTGTAGGCTTCGGCTGGGTGCTGTTCCGGGCCGCCAGTTTTTCCGGGGCCGTCAAGTATTGGCGTTCCATGCTCGGCTTCGGCCGCGGCGACGGTGTGGAATTCTACCCCGCCCTTTACCTGGACAATGAGGTGCTGGCCGTGTTGATTATGGCGTTCCTGGTTGCTTCGCCTGCCGGCCATGCCCTACCAGCGACATTTGCCCGGATCTTCCAAAATACAAAAGAAAAATACCGCTCCTGGCTGGCCGGAGGATATCAACTCCTCACCACCGTTCTGCTGATCTCCGTATTGCTAGCCAGCGCCATGCGCCTGGCCATGTCCACCTACAACCCGTTCATTTATTTCAGGTTCTGACATGATGAAAACGCTGCCAAAAAGCACATGCTTGAGCCGCCGCAATCTCAACCTGTGGTTCAATTTCAAAAAAAATTCCGGCCTGCCACTTCTCTTCCTGATCCTCATCAGCTTGCCGCTGCTTGATGGGTTTTTCAAGATCAGTCAGGCCGCCCCATCGAATGAAAAAAGAAAACTGGCTGACAAACCGCATTTTTCCATCCTCGATCCGTTTGGCTATTTAAAATATTTTGAATCCTATTTCAACGACAATTTCGGCTTCCGCGACCAGCTGGTCTACTTCCATAACATGATCCAAGTGATGGTTCTCAGGACCTCACCCCTGGACAGAGTCGTCATCGGCAGGGACGGCTGGCTTTTTCTGGGTAGAGAAACCGAGTTCCGCGATGAAATCAATTATTTCCGCTCCGTCAAACTCTTTTCCAAGGCGGAACTGATGCGCTGGCGGACCGTACTGCAGCGAAGACGGCAGTGGTTCCAGCACCGCGGCATATTTTACATTTTCATAGTCATCCCCAACAAAAGCACGATTTACCCTGAATATTTACCGCGCACCATCCGCAAGGCCAACCAGCAGAGCCGCCTTGACCAGCTGCTTGCCGCATTGCGCCGGGATCCCGATTTCCCAGTACTCGATTTCAGGGAAATCTTTTCTAGGGAAAAAAACAATTCGCTCCTGTTCTACCGCACCGACACCCACTGGACCGAATTGGGCGCTTATTTCGCCTATAGGGAAATCATGAAAAAACTGGCGGCGGCTTTCCCGGGTGTGCGTGCCGCTTCCCTGGACCAGTTCACCGTGGAAAGCGGCGGTTATTTCAACGGCGATCTGGCGCTGGAACTTTGCTTGCAGAACAGCAAATTCAAGGAACAGGACATCGTGCTGCGCGCAAAGACACCGGCCCCGTTCGCAACCAGCAGCGCCGAAAGCGAACCTGGCCGCTTTATCAGAAAAACCATCAGCGAATGCCCCAGCGGCGTCCTGCCCACAGCGCTAATCGTGCACGATTCATTCATGTTCCAATTGAAACCGTTTTTTCAGCCGCATTTCCAGCGCATCGTCTATATCTGGGATTGGAATTGGCGCTTTCTTTTAGAAGAAATCGAAAGTGAAAAACCTAAAATCGTCATCGATGAAATGGTCGAACGCTTCCTCAGCGATCGGATGCCGGCGAATCCTCCGGGAATGACCGATTCCGATAAGGATTGATTACGGCCGTCAGACGCTTCAATCCACGGTAATCGACTTGGAGACGTTCTTGGGCACGTCGGGATGGACGCCGTGGTTTTCGACATGGACGCGGTTGAGGTACTTCATCTTGGCCACCGACATTTTCAGAGCCAGCATTTGCAACACCAGCGCGGCCTGGAAAATAAAAATATTGCTGTCGCCGCTGCGCGGGATGCGGATATACTTGCAAAAATAGTCATTCATCCCCGCCGGCCTGCCCTCGACCGCCTTGCGCAGCTCCTCGTTCTCCTCGGCGATCAGCACCACGTCGGCGCCGCGGATCTTGTGGGTGTGGATCTGCGAAATGGTGATGCGGATGTCGCGCTCATCGGGCGGGCAGATGAAGATCAGCGGGTAATTGGAAAAATACCTTTCGGCGTTGACCTGTTCCCGGAACTGGCGGTACAGCTCCTGGCACCGTTTCAGCAGGCCGGCGGCCAATGCCGGGTCGTTGCTGATTTCGCTGCTGAAATCGTTGAACTTGAAGTCATGGATCCAATCGATGAACCGGGCGGCGATGGCCTCGCGGTCGCCTTTGCGGCCGTCCGCATCGAGGAGCAGGCGGCGGCTGAAAT
>JAPKZL010000227.1 GCA_026393795.1 Candidatus Aminicenantes bacterium
ACGTTTTCCATCGGTTTCGAGGAAAAATCGTACAGCGAACTGCCGTATTCGCGCCTGGTCGCCGAAACCTTCAAGACCGACCACTGCGAAAAAATACTGAGCGCCGATATCCGCGACCTCGTCCTGCAACTGGCCGCCTGCCTGGATGAACCCCTCGGGGATTTTTCAAATTTCCCCACCTACCTGGTCGCCCGCAACGCGCGGGAAAAGGTTACCGTCGCCCTGTCGGGCGATGGCGGCGACGAAATTTTCGGCGGCTATGAGCACTACCTGGCCCAGAAGCTGGCGCGCTTCATCGACGCTCCCCCCTTGCGCCCGCTGCGGACGCTGATCGGAAAATCAATGCGCCTCGTCCCCCCCTCGGCATTGAAAAAGGGGCTGATCAACCGCAGCAAGCGCTTCGCCGAGGGCCTGGGCAACGCGGCCGTCAACCGCCATTTCCGCTGGATGCTCTTCCTGACCGCGCTGCAGAAATCACGCCTCTACACCTCCGCCTTCCAGAAAGAATCCTTCTTTCTTGAGCTGAGCGAGCGCGAGCCATTCGCGTCTTTTTTCAAACGCAGCTCGAAATTTTCGGGGATCAACCAGGACCTCTACCTGGATCTGAAGACCTACCTGGCCGACGACATCATGGTCAAGGTCGACCGCATGACCATGGCCGCTTCGCTGGAGGCGCGCGCCCCCTTGCTCGATTACAAGCTGGTCGAATTCGCGTTTTCCCTGCCGGCGGACTGGAAGGTCAGGAACGGCACGGGCAAGTGGTTCTTCAAGAAAGCCATGGAAGGCATTCTCGACCGCAAAATCCTTTACCGCCAGAAACAGGGTTTTTCCATCCCCATCAAAAACTGGCTGAAAAACGAATTGCGGGAGTTGATGCTGGAAACCCTGTCTGAAGGGCGGATCAACGCCATGGGCTTGTTCAATGCCCGCACCGTGCAGACCATGATCCAGGAGCACCTGCAGAACCGCGAAAACCACTCGCACCGGCTTTGGGCGCTGATGCAGTTTCATCTCTGGTACGACCATTACGGCAAGGGATGAGCGTAGGCGAAGGCCCGGCCGTGCTGGAGTGAACCGTCCATGCTGCACACGTTCCTGATCGTTCTGCCGGCCGTTTTTCTGGCCGGCGTGGTCGATTCGATCGCCGGCGGCGGCGGGCTGCTTTCGGTTCCCGCCTACATGGCCGCCGGGCTGCCGCCGCATGCCGTGCTGGGCAGCAACAAATTCTCATCCAGTTTTGGCACTTTTTTCGCCACCCTGCGCTATCACCAGCACGGGCTGATCGACGTCGGCGTGGCCATGCTCAGCGCGCTGTTCGCCCTGGCCGGTTCTTTCCTGGGCGCCCGCACCGTTCTGCTGATCCATCCCGAATTCCTGCGCTACCTGCTGGTCGTCCTCATTCCGGTCATCGCCGCCTTCACCCTGTTTAATCCATCCCTCGGCCAGCACAATCATTCCCACCGCCAAAGCCGCGGACGCAAATACTCCCTCGCCGCCGCCGCAGCAACCCTGATCGGTTTTTACGACGGTTTTTTCGGCCCCGGCACCGGCACCTTCCTGATCTTGTTTTTTACGGCGATACTGAAATACGATTTTGTCACCGCCACCGCCAACGCCAAAGTCGTCAACCTGGCCTCCAATATCGCGGCCGTGACCGCGTTCATCATCGGCGGCAAAGTTATCTACACTATCGCCGTTCCCGCCGCTGCCGCCGGCATTGCCGGCAATCTGCTCGGCGCCAGGCTGGTCATCAAGAAGGGCGGCAACATCATCCGGCCGATATTCATCCTGGCCCTGATCCTGTTATTGGCTAAGATCGTCTTTGACCTGCTGCGCGGAAGCTAACCTCTTTTTTTACCGGAACGCAGGAGATAAAAATTGGCGCACAGCCTGCCGCCGACCGCGGCCAGCGCGGCGGCTTCCACGCCGATCATGTGCAGTCCCGATATGGCCAACAGCAGCACCGCGGCGATGACCGTCACCTCGATGGCCGTGGCCAGGGTAACCGGCCGCGTGATCTTCTCCTTGACCCGCAATGCACGCTGAAAAGCGAGCAACACTTCCAGTCCCGGCAGAATGCTCATGACCCGGATCGGCAGGATAGCCAGGCGGGTCAATTCCAGCGTCAGCCCCGAGATGCGGTGAAACCATAAGAAAGCCGCCGGCGTGAATGAAATCAGTCCCAAGGAAAGCGAAGAGACGATTCCCAGGAAAAGGGCCAAGGCACCCAGTTTGCGGCGGCTGCCGGGACCCTGGCCGAGCAGGGCGATGGCCGCCTCCTGGAACGAGAGGCCGGCGCTGCGGAAAATGAAGGTCAAGGCGTTTAAGACCGGCAGCAGGGCCAGCGATTCTATCGGCAAGCGGCTTTTGCCAAGAAAAAATGAGATCAACGGGTAAATGGCCAGGGCCAGGACCGAAGTCAGGGCCAGGGGCAGGTAGAACCCGGCCAGGGAGCGATAGCTCATCAACGGTCTGGTTCCACCATCTTTTTCAGGCTCGGCCAGCAACTTCCTGACCAGGTCGCGGGCCATGAAGCGGCTGGCCAGAGCTTCCATGACGACGCCGGCGGACAAGGCGGCGGCCCCCACGCAAGCCCCGGGCAGTTGAGAAAACAGGTCGAGCAGCAAGGCGGTCGCGGCCATCGAACCCAGGCGGACCAGGGTGCCGTAGGCCACCCGGTGCGGCAGATGGTAGCCGATCAGGATGCCCTGGTAGAAGCGACGGTAGCCGATGGCCGCCGGCCAGGGGATGAGGAGGATGGAGGCCAGATGCGTCAGCCGCGCCACCGGCCAGGGAAGCCCGATCAGGCTCCGAGTCAGCCAGAAAAACACCGGCGGCACCAGCACCAGCAGCATGACCAGGGTGATGAGCGCGTTCAGGCCGTTGCTGAAACGCCGCAGCTTGAGAAAGTGAGCCCGGTCCTTGACCAGGACATTCGAAGCGCTGAGCATCATGATGATCGGCGATTCGAAGATCATGGCCAGGGAAAAAGCGACCCCGTATGCGGCCAGGTTGAACGTGGCGTTGGCCAGACGGGCGATGATGGCCGCGATGAACGGCCCCTCCACGCTCATCATCAGCCAGGTGGAATAGAGCGGCAGCCAGAAAGTCGCGATCTTTTTCCAGGTCAAGTCCGGTTTATCGGGACTCATCCGCCAAGGATAACATGACTGTTTCCGGCCGACAAGGATAGTAACATCCATGCCATCCAGGGCGATTCACCGAATCGCCCCTACGACAAAAACAATCTGGCAAAATGAATTCTCAATGGCTTTGCTATGCTCAATATTGTAATTTCAGGGTTTTCGTAGGGGCGTTCCGCTGGAACGCCCTTTTTTTCACCATAAGACAAGATCCCCCACCCGGGTTGACTCCTCGCGATCCGGAGAGTACAATTCCTTTGCCTATGGCATAAAAAACAGATGAAAAAAATTTCTGCGCCTTTTTCCCGCCTGTTTCTGGCCTGCATCTCTATGCCGTTGCTCAGCCGCCTGTGGGGAAAACTGATGCGCCTGCGCAGGCCCCGTTTCCTGGCCAGGAGGATGATCGCCAGATTCAAAAACCACTACCAGATACCCATGGATGAATTCGCGGGATCGTTCCTGGACTACCCTTCGCTGGCCGATTTTTTCATCCGTCCATTTGACCCGCAAAAGAGGCCTTTGCCCGCGGACGGAAGATTCATCCTTTCCCCGGCCGACGGCCAATTGAGCGAGCTGGAGTTCATCACCAGCGACTGCGCCACCCAGGTCAAGGGGAAAACCTATCCGCTCGGCCGTTTTTTGGCCGCGGACATCGATTTTTCGCCAGGCTGGCACCTGGCCATCATTTACCTGTCGCCGCGCAATTACCACCGCTACCACTATCCGGTTTCAGGCCGTATCAGCGGCTGTTTTCACGGCGGCAACCGTTTGTTCCCGGTCAATGCTTTCTCCTGCGCCAACGTCCGGAAACTCTTTATCAAAAACGAGCGCCTGATAACGCGAATCGAATTGAAGGGGAGTTCATTATATGTGGCGGCGGTGGGCGCCACTTTCGTGGGCAGCATCGTCATGGCCTATCTGCCCGACGGCCTGCCCGCCAAAAACGAATGGCGCGAACTTGACATCCCGGTGACGCAGATGGCCGAGATGGGGCGCTTCAATATGGGATCGACCATCATCATGGCAATCCCGGCCGCCCTGGTCGAAGCGGCGGTCGCCGAAAAAGGAGAGCCGGTTCGCGTCGGCGACCCCATATTTAAAATCAGAAGCTGAAGAGGTTAACGGTATCCGGCCCGGTTCAGGTCGGCCAGTGAGGCGAAGGGGTGGGCCGGATGCAGGTAGCCGGCCAGGAACTTGTAGATCTTCAAGCGGATCTCCTTGGCCAGCCTGGTATCGATGCGGTCGAAGCTGTGGCCGCCCGGGGCATCCTTGAATATTTCATACTCGAATTTTTTCCCCTCCACTTTCAGGGCTTGGATCAAATGTTCGACCTCGATCGAGTACACGTCATCGTCGTTGGTGTTGGTGTGGATCAGGAGCGGCGTCTGCAGCTTCTTGACGTGCCAGACCGGCGAACGGCGCTGGTATTCCTTCACGTCCTCGTTGACTGTTTTTCCGATGTGGTAAGGGGCTGCGAACTCTTCGGGATAATCGGGGCTCTGATAGCCCAGGCGCATGACCAGGTCGCTGACCGGGACGCCGGCGAATGCCGCCTGGTAATCGTCGGGATGTTCGAAAATATTCATCAGGGCGATCAGGCCGCCGTGGCTCCAGCCGATAAGCCCGACGCGCGCGCCGTCGACAAATTCATAGTTTTCGACCATGTAGGCGCGGCTGGCGTGGCAGTCGTCGATTTCACGTCCGCCGTAATCAATTCTCTCATAAAAGCCCTGGCCATAGCCGGTACTGCCGCGGTATTCGGGGGCGACCACCACATAGCCCTGGGCCATCAGTTCGCGGATGATGTGGGTATGGTAGGTGGTGAAGTTGGCGTGGACGCCGCCATGGGGCAGCACCAGCAGCGGATATTTGCGGCCGCAGTCGATGCCCTTGGGAATAAAAATGTAGGACCAGAATTTCACCGGGTTTTGGGCGCCCATGGCGGTCGGGTTTTTGATGTTGGCCGGCGGCGGCCCGTACTGGAACACCTTGTCGATCACGGCAACGTCGCCGACCTTGTTGTACCAGAGAATATCGTCGACGGCTTTTTCCAGCTGGTCCAGGCGGTGATCCAGCGCTTCAAAACGCCGCTCGATCATTTTTTGCACCGAAGCATCGTCGCTTTCGCCCTTGCTCAGGGCCGCCAGCGGCAGCAGCAAAGCAAGCAGGCTTAATCCCAGAAGCGCCAATCGATCGTATGAATGGGTTTTTTTGAACATTTTATTTCTCCCGAAAATTGAATTCATCGAAGCCGGGGTCCGCGTAAAATCCGGGCCGGCAGATTGATCAATGCCCGGAGCAGTTCAAAAACACCCTCGACGGTAATGCCCAGCAAACGGAAAGGCAGCGCCAGGAGCCAAATCAACGGATAGAACAAAATGGCCAGCAAAGCCAGCGGCCAGCAGATCACCAGCAATATCAGCCAAAGCAGGAATTTACTCATGAGAATCTCCTTGACTTCAATCCGTTCGCGGCCAAATGGGGGAAACCTCCGCTTGGGACCGTCTTAGGGATTTTTTTATCATACTGTGATAAAATTTACAAACGCCAATGGCTAAGCCAGTTTCAATCCAGAACCTGTTGCCCGGAAAACTGAGTGCCGGAGTCAACCTTTTTCTTGGAATCAGCGCTGGCCGGGACAGACTTTTGGCGGAGTTTATTGCCCAACAATTGGCCGCCATCCGCTCAGGCCACAGCCAGTCCATGCCTCCCAGCTTCGCTTGGACCCGCAAGCTGTACAATTCCCTGCGCATCGATCCGACACGCCATCGGCCTTCATCGGAAGCCCTGTGGCGCCGGCTCCACGGCAAAAATGATTTTCCTGCCGTCAACCCTCTGGTTGACCTGACCAACCTGCTTTCGCTCCGCTTCCAGATTTGCTTCGGGTTGTACGACCTAGCCCAGGTCCAAGGCCCGATCGTGATCACCCTGGGCGATGAGAACGACCGCTACCAGGGCATCGGCAAGGAGATCCTGAATTTCAACGGCCGGATCGTCCTCCGTGATGAGCTTGGCGCATTCGGCAACCCTTCAGCCGATTCCATGCGAACCAGCGTCAGGGAAAACAGCCGGGACATCGGCCAGGTGCTTTTCTTTCATCCCGGAGACCCCCTAAAGGGAGAAATAATGGCCGAAACCCAGGCCGCGTTCAATATGTTTTTTGCCATCGGCGCCAGGCAAACTTTTTTATTGGAAACAAACAACAGTCAAGGGATTTTCCCTAAGGAGAGCCATGCAAAACCAGCGCATCACAGACTCGGTTGCTGAACTTGGGCTGAAAACCGTCATCACTCCGGGCACGGTCATTAGCGGTGAAATCCGCGGCCAGGGCGATCTGCTTTTGGAGGGCCAATTGACCGGGAACATCGATATCGATGGATTGCTGTTCATCGGCAAAAAGGGCAGTTTCAAAGGCGAAGCGCAAATCGCCAACATGGTCATCGAAGGCCGGGTCGAAGGACAGATCCGGGCCAACGACAAGATCGAAATCAGGAGCAGCGGGTACATCCTGGGGAATATCGTTTGTCAAAAAATAGCCATCGCCGAAGGCGCCTTTTTCGATGGCAAGATCAAAACCAGCAAAGGCAAAACCTTGACCCCCGAGTATTTCGTTGAAAAAAGAAAAGACCTGCAGAACGGCCAGGAATCGCAATAGCGGCTTTTTTTTATTTTTGCCAATGCAGCCCGGCCACGAATCCCCCCCGGGCCGGGAAGATATAGAATCCGGCCGCGCTTCGCCGCCGGCCGAAGATCCAGCGGTTGATTTTCTTGAAAGGATTGAGATAGTACAGGAAATAATTTCCCCAGCGCCGGTCTCCAAGGGAGATTCTTTTTTCCCCGCTGTCGGAAAGCGGATCGAGAACATAAATCGCGGCCAGCGAACCGCACAGATCGGCAAGCAGATCCTTGCCCGAGGGGAGCCACATGCTGCCTTCGATCACATATTCCCAGACGATATTCACCGCCTGGCTGAAAAAGAGCGCCCCGCCGTTGCTGTAGCCGCGTTCTTTCAAATACAGGCCCAGCCCGGCAAAACTGAGCGGATGCCCGACATAGTTGATCCAGAAGCTGTTATGATCGCTTTTCCCTCCCAGGATGGCGCTGGTGATGGGGTTCCGGAAATTTCGCCAGACCCTGGCCAGCGACGCTTCGTGAAATATGCGCCGGCGCGTATCGGGAAGGACCAGCACGTAGACGCAGGTGACCGCGGAAACGATCGCCACGTCCTGCCAAAGGCTTATTTTCTCTTTGCCGCTCTCGGCCCGGAGGGGCAGGATCAGCGTAGCGGCCAGCAGAAGCAGCGAAAGTTTTTTCCCCATGCCATCCTATTTTAGCACAAAAAAAGGCAGCGCCGTTACCCTTGACTTTTACTCGCCATGGGGTTAAACTGACAAATCTAGTCTGGCCAAGCTGAGAAATTCCATAAATCAAGGATTATTATGACCGAAAACAAAACTGCCGCTACGAACAAAAATGAAAGTTTTGCCGACCTGCTGAACGCCTCCATGCCCGCGGCGATCACGATCAAGGTCGGCGAAGTGACCGAAGGCAAAGTCATTTCCATCGGCAAGGAAAACATTTTTTTGGATTTGGGGGCGCGCGCCGAGGGCATGCTCGCCAGGGAGGAGTGCATGATCGACGGCCGCTTGACCGTGAAGGAAGACGACTCGGTCCAGGTGCTGGTCAGCGCCTTCAGGGAAGGCATATTCCACTGCACCAGTCGCTTGCGGCAAACCGGCGCCAGCGAGTCGCGGCAAAACAGGGAATCTCCGTCCCGGCTGCTGCTGCAAGAAGCTTTCAATAAGGGTCTACCGGTGGAAGGCAAGGTGAAATCCCTGCAGAAGGGCGGTTTTGAGGTCCATGTCCTCGGTCAAAAAGCGTTCTGCCCGATATCCCAGATCGAAAAAAATTACTGCCAAAATCCGGAAATTCATCTCGATAAAACCTATACATTCCTGGTCATGCAATACGAGGAAGACGGTCGCAACATCGTGGTCGGACGCAAGGAATTGCTCCAGTCGGCGGAGCGGGAGCGATCCCGACAGCGCTGGTTGGAGCTTCAGGCCGGCCAGGTACATGAAGGAACCGTGATTTCCGTGCATGACTACGGCGCGTTCGTCGACATCGGCGGCGTCGAGGGGCTGTTGCATGTTTCGGAAATCTCCCACCAGAAAACTCCAAGCGCCCAGGCCGCGCTGAGCGTCGGGCAGAAACTGAACGTGGTCATCATCAAGCTGGACCAGGAAACGAGAAAAATTTCCCTGAGCCTTAAGGCCTTGCAAGCCGATCCCTGGGTTGCCGCCGGCGAAACCGTCGCCGTGGGTAAGGAATTTCCAGGCGTGGTCCTGCGCTTGAAACCGTTCGGCGCCTTCGTTGAATTGTTTCCCGGAGTGGTCGGGCTGTTGCATATATCGCAACTGGGAGCCGACCGCCGCGTCGCCCATCCCAAGGAAATCCTCGCCATCGGCCAGACGGTCAATGTCCGCGTCTTGGCCGTCGACCTGGCGAAAAAAACGATCTCGCTCACCATGGAGGAAGCCGCGGTGGATTACGGCAACGAGCTTGTCCGGCTCAAGAAAAAGCAGGAAGAGGATTTGAACGCCAAAGCTGGGACGATGGCCGCCCTGTTGGATTCGGCAATCGTCGGGAAAGACGTTTCCACCAGCTAAAAAATATTTCCCTTTTTCAGCCCCGAGCGGGCGTAAATCAGGCGCATGATCTCGGTGGCCGTTTCCTCGATCGACTTGTAGGTAACATCAAGGATCGGCCATTGCCCATGCTCGAACAAGCGCATGGCGAACAGCACTTCGCGGCGAATTTGCTCGATGTCGGTGTAACTGGAAAACGACTCGTTTCTCAGCCTCATCTGCCGCTGGCAGCGGATCACCTCCAGCCGCCTGGGGTTGATGGTCAAGGCGATGATTTTCCTTTGGTCGATATGATGCAATTCTTCCGGCAATTCCTCATTCATGACGACCGGGATATTGGCTACTTTCCAACCGCGGTAGGACAAATAAATGCTGACCGGCGTCTTCGACGTGCGCGAAACACCCAGCAGGACGATTTCGGCGCCGGCGATGCTGGACAGCCCAATGCCGTCATCGTGCTTGATGGTGAAATCGACCGCCTCGATGCGCTTGAAATAGTCGCTGTCCAGCTGGCGGAAAAGTCCGGGCTTGGCCAAGGGTGAAATTTCCAGCAAGTCGGACAACCGGGTCAACACCGGCCCCAGGATATCCACGGTGGGCACACCGTTCATGCGGCCCAATTCCGTTATTTTCTGCCGCAGCTTGGGCGAGGCCATGGTGTAGATGATCACACCGTTTGCCGTCGAGGCGCGCTGGAAGATATCATGGACTTTTTTCAAGGTGCGAACATTGGAAAAGGTCTCCAGGATGATCTGCGTGGTGGTGAACTGGGTCAGCGCCGCCTGGACCACCGTTTCACAGGTCTTCCCGGTGGCATCGGATACGGCGAAAACATAGCGCTTGAACTCTTTGCCGGACTGAACCATGGCCGAACAGTAAAGCCAAGCCGTTGAAAAGTCAACCTGCCGGGCACTCCCGCTTCCCCCGTCTATTTGAACAAAATTCACTATATCTGCTATAATAGAACAACATGTTTAAATTCATCATTCGCAAAATATTCGGCACCCAAACTGAACGCGATTTAAAGCGCCTTCGTCCCAGCGTCATCCGCATCAACGAACTCGAACCCGCCATGCGCCAGATGAGCGACGACCAGCTGCGCGCCAAGACGGACGAATTCAAGAAACGGGTCCAGGACGGCGAGTCGCTCGACGACCTGCTGGTGGAAACGTTCGCCGTCGTGCGTGAAGCAGCGCGGCGCACCCTGAACATGAGGCATTTCGACGTACAACTGCTGGGCGGTATGGTGCTGCACCAGGGCAAGATCGCCGAGATGAAAACTGGCGAGGGGAAAACCCTGGTGGCCACCTTACCCGCCTATTTGAATTCACTTGACGGGAAGGGCGTGCACATCGTCACCGTCAACGACTACCTGGCCAGCCGCGACTCCAAATGGATGGGAAAGATCTACCAGTTCCTGGGCCTTTCCGTGGGCGTCATCCAGCACGAAATGGACGACCAGCAACGCCAGACCGCATATGCCTGTGACGTCACCTACGGGACCAACAACGAATTCGGCTTCGACTACCTGCGCGACAACATGAAATTCGACGTGCAGAGCCTGAGCCAGCGCGAATTCAATTTCGCCATCGTCGACGAAGTCGACTCCATTCTCATCGATGAAGCCCGGACGCCGCTGATCATCTCGGGCCCCACCGAGCAATCCACCTCCTTCTTTTACCGGGTCAACGAATTCGTCGTCCGCATTAAGCGCAGCAAGGAACTATTCGAATTGGACGAAAAATCCAAGACCGTGGTCTTGACTGAAATTGGCATCAGCGAGGCCGAGAAATTTTTCCACGTTGAAAATTTGTACGATCTGCCCAATATGGACCTGCTGCACCAGATCTATCAATCGCTCAAGGCGCACCTGCTATTCAACCGCGACGTCGATTACCTGGTCAAGGACGACCAGGTTTTGATCGTCGATGAATTCACCGGCCGCATCATGCCCGGCCGCCGCTATTCGGACGGCCTCCACCAGGCCCTGGAAGCCAAGGAGAACGTCAAGGTCGAGCAGGAATACCAAACCCTGGCCACCATCACCTTTCAAAACTATTTCCGCATGTACAAGAGGCTGGCTGGCATGACCGGAACCGCCATCACCGAGGCGGCCGAATTCGCCCACATCTACAACCTCGACGTCGTGGAGATCCCCACCAATCAATCATTGATCCGCACCGAGTACCGCGACGTGATCTACGGCAGCAAGGAAGAGAAGTGGGAAGCCGTGGCCAAGGAGATCAAGGACTTGAACGAAAAGGGCCAGCCGGTCCTGGTGGGAACGATCTCCATCGAAAACTCGGAGCTGCTCAGCCGCCGGCTGCAAAGGGAAAGGATCCGCCACGTGGTCCTGAACGCCAAATACCACGAAATGGAGGCCGAGATCGTGGCCCAGGCCGGACGCCTCCATTCGGTGACCATCGCCACCAATATGGCCGGTCGCGGCACCGACATCCTGTTGGGGGGGAACGTCGACGCCCTGCTCAAGGAAGAGTTGAAAAAGAAGGGCTTCAGCCCGGAGACGGCGCCGCCGGTCGTCGCCGAAAAAGCGCGAAAAGAGATCGGCGACCAGGTGACCCGCGAACACGAAACTGTAATCGCCCGCGGCGGTTTGCACATCCTGGGCACCGAGCGCCATGAAGCCCGCCGCATTGACAACCAGCTGCGCGGCCGCTCCGGCCGCCAGGGCGATCCCGGCTCCTCCCGCTTCTACATTTCCCTGGAAGACGACCTGATGAAAATCCTCGGCTCGGACCGGGTGCGCGGGATGCTGGTCAGAGCAGGCATGAGCAACGGCGTCCCCTTGGAAAACCGGCTGGTGTCGCGGGCCATCGAAAACGCGCAAAAGCAGATCGAAGGCCAGAATTTTTCCATCCGCAAGCACCTGCTGGAGTACGACGACGTGATGAACAAGCAGCGCCAGCATATCTATGCGCTGCGTCGCGACATCCTTTTCGGCAAGGATTTCAAGGATTACATTCTCGAGCTCATCGACGATCTGTACAACGAAGTTTTTACTTTTTACATCGATGAAAACAAGGATGCCGACGAGTGGGACTGGGAATCTTTTCAAAAAGAACTCCAGATGCAGTTCGGTTTGGATGCCAAGCAGATCATCGGCGCGGATTACCATGACCTGCCGCCCCTGCTCCTGAAGGAAAACATCCTGGCCGGCATCAAGAAATTTTATGCGGAAAAAGAGGCGGCGATCGGTTCGGGACAGATGCGCGAGCTCGAACGGATGATCATGCTGCAGGTAACCGATTCCCAGTGGAAGGACCACCTGCTCAACATCGACCACCTGAAAGAGGGCATTGGCCTGCGCGGCTACGCCCAGAAAGATCCGCTCATTGAATACAAGAAGGAAAGCTACCAGATGTACGAAGCCCTGCTCAACCGCATCGATGAAGAGATCCTGCGTTTCCTGTTCTTCTTCCGCCCGGTAAGCGACCAGGAGATCGATGATTGGCGCAAAAAAAAGAAAGCCAAGGTGGCAAGCCCCCTGTTCAAAATGCCAGGCAGGAAAAATAAAAGAAGATGAAAGCAAAAGATAAAATCATCGCCGCCGAAGGCCTGACCTTCGACGACGTGCTGCTCGTCCCCGCCTACTCCGAGGTGCTGCCCAACCAGACCGATACGGCCACGATGTTTTCGCGGCATATCCCCTTGCGCATCCCTTTGGTCGCGGCGGCCATGGACACCGTCTCCGAATCGCGGATGGCCATCGCCATGGCCCAGCTCGGAGGCATGGCCGTCATCCACAAGAACCTGACCATTGAAGAGCAAGCTGGAGAGGTGCTCAAGGTCAAGCGCTCCGAATCGGGTATGATCGTCAATCCCTTCACCCTCCGTCCCGACAACACCATCCAGCAGGCACTGCAGCTGGTGAGAGAAAAAGGAATCTCCGGACTGCCGATCGTCGACAAACAGGGAAAACTGGTTGGAATTTTGACCAACCGCGATTTGCGCTTCGCCGCCAACAGCAGCGAAAAAATCTCGACCATCATGAGGACGGAAAACCTGGTCACCGCCCCGGTTGACTTCACCATGGCCGAAGCCAAGCATTTGCTGCACGTCAACCGCATCGAAAAACTGCCGGTGGTCGATCGGAACAATTTTTTAAAAGGACTGATCACCTTCAAGGATATTCTGAAAACTGAAAACTTTCCTTCCGCCTCCAAGGACAAAATGGGCCACCTGCTGGTCGGGGCTGCGGTCAGCACCGGCAGCGACACCATGGAGCGGGTGAAAGCCCTGGTCGAAGCCAAGGCCGATGTGCTGGTTATCGACACCTCGCACGCCCATTCGCGCAAAGTGCTGCAAACCGTCGAAAAAATCCGGGCGGCGGCCGATGGCTTGGATCTGGTCGTGGGCAATATCGCCACGGCCGCTGCCGCCCGCGACCTGCTCAAACTGGGCGTAGACGGCATCAAGGTCGGAATCGGTCCAGGCTCCATCTGCACCACCCGGGTAGTCACCGGGGCTGGAGTGCCGCAGATTTCGGCGATCATGGCCGTGGCCGAAGAAACCGCCGGCAAAGTGCCGATCATCGCCGACGGCGGGATAAAATTTTCCGGGGATGTGACAAAAGCCCTGGCCGCTGGGGCGGATGCGGTGATGATCGGCTCCATCCTGGCCGGAACCGACGAAAGCCCGGGGGAAATGGTCATCTACCAGGGCCGCTCCTATAAAAAATACCGCGGCATGGGCTCACTCGCCGCCATGAAAGCGGGCAGCCGCGATCGTTACTTTCAGGAAGATGAATATTCCGAATCCAAACTGGTTCCCGAAGGGATCGAGGGGCGAGTTCCCTATCGCGGCACGGTCATGAATCTCGTTCCTCTCCTGATCGGCGGCGTCAAAGCCGGCATGGGCCTCACCGGCTGCCATTCCATCGGGGAACTGAAGAAAAAATCGCATTTCATCCGCATCACCCATGCCAGTTTAAAGGAAAGCCATGTTCACGACGTGATCATTACCGAGGAATCGCCTAATTATCGTTTGGATTAGGAGAACCAATGAAAACGAAAGTCCTCGGTATATTGCTGTTGTTGGGGAGCATGGGCATCAACGCCAACGCAGCCAAAGTATCGCAGTTCGGTGCCGGGATACGTGGGGGAACATTCGGTATTCCCAATGCCTTGCTGGACCTGGTATTTTTCGAGCATCCGCAATTAAAGGGAAATTCCTTTGCCTTCGAAATCCATTCCTATGGCAACAAGGGTCCCCAATCGGTTTTCAGTGGCATTTACAGCCTAGAATACAGCCGCATGGAAGGCAATGGCTATTTCCGCAACGAACAATTCAACAACCGTCTGTTTGGTTCCGGCGAAATCACCCAGATCAGTTTTACCGCGACCATTTTGATGCATATTTTCTCGAGTTCTCCGATTCATCCCTATATCGGCGGCGGCATCGGCATCTGCCGGTTCAGTATTTTTGCCGAGGGGTCGTACATGGACGAGCTGGGTACCACCATCCACAAAACCCTGGATAAAAAAATGTTCCTGCCGGTTGGGCATATTCCCATCGGCATCATGGGCAACATCGACAATAAATTCATCCTGCGTGCAGAGGCCGGATTTAAAAACGGCTTTTATTTCGGTGGAAGTATGGTGGTCAACTTCTGAAGCGTCGCGCCATGACCAGACGAAAAGAAATTCCTTCTGCCAAAGGATTTGCTGCGACCGGGAATGCGGTTGACGGAAATGAGCAAAAGCAATATTCCTGAAAAGCTCACCTTCCGGCGCAAGGAAGTGATGCAGCTGGCCAAGCTGGACGGCCGGGTGCTGGATTACTGGGAAAAGGAATTCCCGTTTTTCACTCCGGTGACCAATCAGAGCGGCGAAAAATTTTACAGCCGCCGCGATGTGGAAATCATTTTGAAGATCAAGGAGTGGCTGGGCCGCGATAAATGCGACAAAAACAAGATCAAGGAGCTGCTGCTGCAGAATTTTGGCGAGATTGACTCGGTCAAGGATGCTCCGTCGCCGGGAGCGATCGATCGCGAGAAAGTAAAAAGAATCCGCCGCGAACTGGACGAAATATTGACTTTACTGGCCAAAGATGATAAAAATTGATTGCGTCGGGGCGTAGCGCAGTCTGGTTAGCGTACACGCTTGGGGTGCGTGTGGTCGGTGGTTCGAATCCACTCGCCCCGACTTATTTTATTTTTCTACGGACACCATGAAAACCATTCTATTGACCAACGATGATGGATTCTATTCCAAGGGCCTGAGTTCCTTGAAGGCCATTCTTGAAAAAAAGTACCACGTCTGGGCCGTGGCGCCCGACAGTTAAAGAAGCGCCATCAGCAAGGCCTTGACACAGAATCAGCCGCTGCGCGTCAGCCAGGTCGAGGCGAACGTCTACGCCGTGAACGGCACGACCGCCGATTGCGTCAACATCGCGCTGCAGAAAATCCTTCCCCAGCGGCCCGATTTCATCGTTTCCGGGATGAACCTGGGCGAAAACCTTTCCGAGGATGTTTTCTTTTCCGGGACGGTGGGCGGGGCCTTTTCCGGATATCTTTACGGCATCCCGTCGCTGGCGGTTTCCTTGATCGCCGGGCTGGGCCAGTATCAGCAGCACTCCTTTGAATTCGATCAGGGGGCGGAAATCACGGCCAAGGTATTGGAAAAGCTGCTCGCCCACGACCACGACAATGTCATTTACAACATGAACATCCCATTCCCCAATCGCGGCGAAATCGCCGTGACTTCCCTGGGCAGCAAACGCTACACACCGGACATCGTGGAAAGAACCGACCCGCGCGGCCGCAAATACTACTGGATCGGGACCGGGACGCCGAATTACAGCTGCCAGGAAGGCAGCGATATCTGGGCCGTGCAGAACCAGTATATTTCCCTGAGCATCATCAAGTACGATTTGAATTCCCAGGCGGAGATGGAGCGCCTGGCTTCCGCCTTCCAGCGCTTCAAGCTGTAACTCGGACAGCGGCCCTGGCTATCCCGCCAAAATCTCCCTGGCTTCCTGCAAAAGCGCTTTCGGGACCATGATCTTCACCTTGCCCAGTCCGTCCATGGTGATCCCGAAGATGTGGCCAGCCGATTCGAATTTCAACAGGACCGGGATCTGAAAATTTTCAAGCTTGGACTTGACTATTTCGGCCTCCATGGCGCCTTCCACCGTCAGGAGTTCTTCAAGATCGGATTCCATCATCACGCCTCCAGCCGGCACCGCCAATGCGATCCTAAATGCGTGTCCTTACTTGAGTTTTTCGCGGAAATAGATGAAAAAGACCTGCATGCCCAATTCCCGGCTGTCATTGTTCCCGGGAAACGTCTTGGCGGGCACGAAGACCTTGTCGGTCTCAAAGCGCAGGAAAAATTCATCGCCGGCGCCCATTTGTTCGGGGGTGATGGTATATTCCTTGGAGAACTGGCCCTCCTCGGGGATGAATTCCTCGAGCAGAGAATCATTGATTTTCAAGGTGATCTTTTGGTCGGGGAAGACCGATTTGTTCACTCCGCCCTTGAGGATCAAGGTGCATTCCTTTTTCGGGTTCTCGATGATGCAGACCGATTTCGCCATGGTCCAGCGCCAGCTGCGGTGGAACGAATCCTTGGCGTTGACATCGGTTTCAAGCCCGTTCCAACCCTCGTCATAGACGATTTCAGGCGCGTTGAACGAGGCCGGCTGGATGTTGAGTTTTTTCTCGAACAGGATCAGCGGCTTTTCCTTGTCGGTTGCCTTCAGGTCGTACAAGCCAACGGTCAGCCTTACTTCCTCCGAGCCTTCGAAGTCGACGTCGAATTCGTTCAGGAACTGAGGGATGAACAAGACACGGGAGTATTTTAAATCTTCATTCGCTCCCCAGGCGCTGGTTTTCTTCGCCAGCGCATGGTCGTCCTGGAGGAGCATCTCCTTGCTGTTCACCCGCCAGAAGTGGACGAATACATCGAAGTCACGGGCCAGCTTTTTAAAATCGTTGGCGGTTTTGAATTCATAGTCCATTTTCAGGTACAGGGAATCGGTGACCGATTCGGGCGTGAGCGTCAGCTTCAAATCGATGCCCTGGCGATCGACTCTTTTACTGCAAAAAGAAAGCAACAACGCTATCGGTAAAATCGTTACCATAATGATTCGTTTCATGAAACCTCCTAAGATCTTGTCTAAAATTTAACATAGTTGAGCAAAAAAAGCAAGCTGGCCGATCAAGGCCCGCTGCAACGGACAGCCATTGCGGCTGCCCGTTTTGCGGGCGGGGAAACGAATCAAAAGAACAAAATTATTTTTTCTTTTTGCCTAAATCTTCAAACTCGGCATCGATGACTTCGCCTTCACTGGCGGCAGAATCAGGCCCCGGAGTTTTTTCGGCTTCCGCCCCGGGCTGGGGGCCTCTTTGCGCCCCGGCCGACTTATACATCTCGGTAGACAGCCTGCTGGTCAGCTTGTTGATGCTTTCGATTTCGTCCAGTATCTGCTGGCTTTCTCCCTTTTCAACCACTTCCTTGGCATGCTTGACCGCCGATTCGACCTCACTGGCCATTGATTCGGGAATCTTGTCCTTGTTTTCCTTGACCAGTTTTTCCAAGGAATAGGACAACTGATCCAGCTTGTTGCGGTTTTCAATGGCGTCTTTCTTCTGCTGGTCCTCGGCGCGGAACTTCTCGGCATCCTTGACCATCTTGTCGATTTCCTTTTCGTTGAGCCCGCTGGAGGAGGTGATGGTGATGGCCTGCTGCTTGTTGGTCGCCAGGTCCTTGGCCGACACATTGAGGATGCCGTTGGCGTCAATGTCGAAGGTAACTTCCACCTGGGGAACGCCGCGGGGAGCCGGCGGCAGACCGGTCAAATGAAATTTGCCCAGGGTGCGGTTGTCGCGGGCCATCTCCCTCTCGCCTTGCAGCACGTGGATTTCCACGGTCGATTGATTGTCCTCGGCGGTGGTGAAAATGTCGGTTTTTTTTGTCGGGATGGTCGTATTGCGCTCGATCAATTTGTGCGAGATGCCGCCCAGGGTTTCGATGCCCAATGACAGGGGCGTGACGTCAAGCAATAAAATGTCCTTGGCTTCGCCGCCCAGGACGCCGCCCTGCACCGCCGCGCCGGCGGCGACAACTTCATCGGGGTTGACGCTCTTGTTGCCGTCGCGACCGAAAAATTTCTTGACCAGTTCCTGTATATAGGGCATGCGCGTCATGCCGCCGACCAGGATGACCTCCTTGATATCGGCGATGCCGATCCCGGCATCCTTGATGGCCTGCTTGCACGGGGCGATCGAGCGTTCGATGATGTCGCCGACCAGCTGTTCAAGCTTGGAGCGGCTCAGCTTCATCACCAAGTGCTTGGGGCCCGAGGCGTCGGCGGTCACGAAAGGCAGGTTGATTTCGGTTTCCAGGGCGGTGGAGAGCTCGATCTTGGCCTTTTCGGCGGCTTCCTTCAACCGCTGCAAAGCCATTTTATCCTTGGTCAGGTCGATGCCCTGGTCCTTCTTGAATTCCTCACCGATCCAGTCGATCAGCCGCTGATCGATGTTGTCACCGCCCAAGTGGGTATCGCCATTGGTCGATTTGACTTCAACTATATTTTCGCCGATTTCCAAAATGGAGATATCGAAAGTGCCGCCGCCGAAATCGTAGACGGCGATCAGCTCATCCTTTTTCTTGTCCATGCCATACGCCAGCGCCGCCGCCGTCGGCTCGTTGATGATGCGCTTGACATCCAGGCCGGCGATTTTTCCGGCATCCTTGGTAGCCTGGCGCTGGGCGTCGTTGAAATAAGCCGGCACCGTGATCACCGCTTCGGTCACTTTTTCACCGAGGTAATCCTCGGCCGCTTCCTTGAGCTTCTGCAGGATCAGCGCCGAAATTTCCGGCGGTGAATACTGCTTGCCCTCGATGCTAACCCGGGCATCGTCGTTCGGACCGCTGACTACCTTGTAGGGGACCATCTTGATCTCGTCCCTGACCTCGGAGATGCGACGGCCCATGAAACGCTTGATCGAATAGACGGTATTTTCCGGATTGGTGATCGACTGGCGCTTGGCCACCTGGCCCACCAACCGCCCGCCGTCCTTGGCGAAACCGACCACCGACGGGGTCGTTCGCCCGCCCTCGGAATTGGTGATGATCTTGATATCGCCCTTTTCCATTATCGCCACTGCCGAATTGGTTGTTCCCAAGTCAATTCCTATTATTCTTCCCATAGTTAACTCCTTTCATTTGTTTGAATATAATATAAATCAAATAAACCAATTTGTCAACAGATTAATAATTGAATTGTTATAATTAATTTAGTGTTTCATTGTCAACTTTGAAAGATACGATAAAAAGCTTGTTAACTAGAACAATTATTTATGCCAAACAAAAAAGGGTGATTGTCGGAATTACTTGGCTTCTACACCAAAAATATACGTGTTGGCGGCGACCTGCTTCAGGGAATGATTGAAGTTTCCCCTGGGCAGCAGCCAGCAAACCGCGTACTTGCCCCGGAAATATTTCATGGTCTTGCTGATGGTCTTTTTTAGGGGAAACTCCTGCCTGGCCACGACATTGACCACGATCATCAGCCAATTGACCGAATAATGGCTGATGTTGGAGCCGCCCTTGAGCAGCTGCACCACCGATGGCCCGGCCGTTTTTTTCTTGGCATGACCGAAATCGGGGGCGTCCGCCTTGCCGATTGTTTTCAGTCCGGTATACTTGGGAAACTCGCTTCCCGCCCAGCGGGCCACGACTGCCGGGCTGGAAATTTTCTCGTAATCGCAGTCATAGATATCCATGATCAGTTCAAATTCATCCGTTCCTTTTTCGCGAAAAAAGGGGAAATCCCTGGCAAACGCCTCCGCGCTTTCGATCAGGCGCGGCTGGAAAACTGGAGCATTCTTGGTTGCGGCCGGATTGTATTCGAAGATCTGGGTATTTTTTCTTATTTTTTTTATCTCGGCAAAAGAGCCGCGCGGTAGGTGCCAGCAGATCGCCTTTTCAGCCTTGAAAAAATCGATCGAGGTTTTGATCGCATCGGCCACCGGCAAAAAAGCGCAGGTAAAACAATTGAGGGCCGCCACCTTCCCGAAACGCCGGTAATTGATGGCACTGGTCTCGACGTACTGCACCAATGCGTCCCCTTCACCCAGCTCTTTCCCGGCCTTGATCGGTTCGCCGAAAGTCTTCATCTTGATCGCCGCACATGTTCGGTTGGCCCATCTTTCCACCTGCCCGGCTCCGGGTGCGGCGCGGCCGGGAAGCACGAGATCCATGACAA
>JAPKZL010000228.1 GCA_026393795.1 Candidatus Aminicenantes bacterium
ATCAGGAAAGAAAGCGCTCCCCCCCGACAAGGGTGCCGCTGCGGCGACGTGCTGCGCGGCCTGATCGATCCCCCCGCCTGCCCCCTGTTCAAAAAAGCCTGCCGTCCCGACCGGCCGCTTGGGCCGTGCATGGTCTCCTCGGAAGGCAGCTGCAGCGCCTTGGTAACATATGGATAAGGTTCTGCTGGCCGACGGCTGCGGCGGCAGCAATAGCGCCGAGCTGACCAGGCGCTTTTTCCAGCGTTTCCTGCGCGACCCGCTGCTGTTGGAAATGGAAGACGCCGCCCGTCTGCCCGGCCAGGCGTTCAGCACCGACAGCTTCGTGGTCAAGCCGCTGTTTTTTCCGGGCGGCGACATCGGCCGCCTGGCCGTTTGCGGCACGGTCAACGACCTGGCGGTGATGGGCGCCGAACCCCTCTACCTCTCCATTGCCTTCATCATCGAGGAGGGCTTCGCGGTGGCGCAGCTGGAAAAGATCCTGGCCTCCATCGCCAGCGCCTGCCGCGAGAGCGGCACGCGCATCGTCTGCGCCGACACCAAGGTGGTGGAGCGCGGCAAGGCTGACGGCCTCTTCATCACCACGGCCGGCATCGGCCGGCCGCTGTTCAAAAAACCGCTGCAGCCATCGCGCCTGCGCCCGGGCGACGCGATCCTGATCAATGGCGGCCTCGGCCTGCACGGGATCTCGGTGCTCACCGCCCGCGGCGAGTTCGGCTTGCAGGGAAAAATCCGCAGCGACGTCGCCCCGCTCTGGGGGCTGATCAAAAAATGCCGTGCCCTGGACATCCCCTTCATGCGCGACCCGACCCGGGGCGGCCTGGCCCAGACCCTGAACGAACTGGCGCAAGGGAGAAAATTCGGCGTGCGCATTTTCGAAAACGAACTGCCCATCCCCGCCAAGGTGGCCGTTGTCTGCGACCTGCTCGGCTTCGACCCGCTGCACGTGGCCAACGAGGGCAAGGTGGTCATGGCCGTGGCGCGCCGCGACGCGGCCAGGGCGCTGAAAATCATGCGTGGCCATCCCCTGGGCAAAGGAGCGCGCCTGATCGGCGAGATCACGGCGGAAAATCCCGGCCGGGTGACCATGGCCACCCGCGCCGGCAGCGAACGCATCGTCATGCCCCCGTCCGGGGAGATCCTGCCCCGCATCTGCTGATGCACGAGGGAGCCATCGCCACCACCATTATCCAGAACATCCTGGAAGTCCGGGAACAGGAAAAATTCGCTTCAATAAAAACCGCAACCGTCCTCATCGGCCGTTTGCACCACGTCGTCCCCGAGGTGCTGCAGAACCATTTCCGCTTGTTGAAAAAGGAACATCCCCCTTTAATCCGCTGCAAACTGGTCATCAAGATCGCACCGGTGGCCATCACGTGTCGCGGGTGCAACAAAGTTACCGTCCTCGAGCAAGCCGCCTTCGTTTGCCCGGCCTGCGCTTCGACCGCCATCGAGATCACCGGCGGCAGGGAGATGCATCTGAAAGACATAATTGGTGTAAGGCAGCACAAACTATCCACCGACCTTGGTGGATATAGTTTGTCTGCCCCTGCAAAGGGGCGTAAGGCGGAAGGTGTAGGGTTGAAGAATAAAGATAAAATAAAAGGGCAAAAAAAATGAGCTCATAAAACTCACCCCCTTCAGGTGGCAGACCGATCAGATCGGCCAGGATAGGCGGATGATTGGTACTGCGAACCGCCCTTACAAAAAGAAAATAACAAATCTCAAGCACCAAATTCCAAACAAATTCCAAATTCCAAATTTCAGTGTCCTAAACCAATGTATAAGTAATTGTCTATTGTAGGGAACGCAAATTTGCGTTCCCTACCAGAACATCTGTGTCCTTGAATTTTTCGTAGGGGCGATCCGCAGCACAAATTATCCGCTTCAGTGGATATGATTTGTCTGCAAACGAAGTTGCCGGATCGCCCAGATCTCGATCATAATTGATATTACGGCCGATGCGATGCCAGGGCGGGGCACCGCCCCGCCCCTACGCATTCACCCTCGGGTTTGATGAATCAAACCCCTACCCTATTTTTTTAATTTGAATTATTTTTTTGATGCTTGGGATTTGGAATTTTGCTCTTTTTTCTTACCGTACACCGTCAACCGTACACCGTAAACCAAGTCTTTTATTTCATCCCTGGCTTGTTCTTCAATATCTCGAACCAGCTCTCCAGTCCGACGTTGTCGTGGGCCGAGACCTCGATCACGGCGCAGGCCGGGTTGACCTTCTTGATGTTTTGCCTGAGCTTTGCCAACGAATAATGCTTCAAGGGGAGCAAATCCGTCTTGGTGATGATGCATAGCTTGGAAACTTGGAAAGCCAGCGGGTATTTCAAGGGCTTGTCCTCGCCCTCGGTCACGCTGATCAGCAGAACGTTGAGGTGGGCGCCGACATCGAACTCGGCCGGGCAGACCAGGTTGCCGATATTCTCCACGAACAGGATGTCCATGTCATTTGCGCCCAGTTCGTCGATGGCGGTCTTGATCCAGGCCGCCTCCAAATGGCAATCGCCGCCGAAGGGACCGGTGTTGATCTGAAAGGCCGGCACGCCCAGCTTCTGCAGCCGCTCGGCGTCCAAGGTGGTCTGGATGTCGCCCTCGATGACCTTTATCTTTTTGCCCAGCTTCCCGACCGTCGCCTCGATCAGGGTGGTCTTGCCCGAGCCGGGCGAGCTCATCAGGTTGACGAAAAATATTTTCTTTTCCTTGAGTTCCTTGCGGATGGCGTCGGCGATAGCGTCGTTGGCCTTGAGCAGCTTCTGCATGACGTTGACCTTGATGTTTGGCATGGTTTTTGTATACCGCATCCGCGGCGAAAAAGCAAGCCAGGCCGCTACTCTTGGATAAATTTCAGTAGAAATATAGCAATTCTAGATCATTTTTTCAGTAATCCATGTTCCTGAAAGCTAAAATATCCCTTACGACTGACGATGATATGGTCAAGAATCTGCAACCCAAGGATTTCAGCCGCATCAGTCAATCGTTCATGCAATTTTTTGTCTGCCTCGCTCAGCTGCAAATCACCAGAGGGGTGGTTATGTGCCAAAATGACGGCAGCAGCTCGGTCAGCAATCACATCGGCAAACACTTCACGCGGATGGACCGGGCTTTGGTCAAGCAAGCCAATTGTAACGATCCGCTTTTCAATGACTTCATTAGCTCCATTCAATGAAAAGCAAATAAAGTATTCTTGCTGTTTGTTAGTAATATCGGATAGAAGGGGAAGAATATCTTGGGCGCAACAGATCTTGGTCGTTTCTTTTGAAAGATATCTGCGAGCCAGTTCAAATGCCGAAAGGATTTGCGCCGCCTTGGCCGGCCCCAAGCCTGGAATCCCAACCAATTGACTACGGATCAAAAGCCCCTTATTTTCCTTTATCAGATTGGCCACTTTCATGGCCATGGTTCTCACGTCAACGCCCTTAGTTCCCGAACCAAGAATTGCAGCCACCAATTCCTGATCAGTCAAAGCGCCAACGCCTTTTTCTTTCAGTTTCTCCCGCGGCCGGCCGTGTTTGGGTAAATCTTTAATAGTAAGTTTTTTCATTCTTTTGCCCAATTTAATGAGGTTTCTCCTGAATCGAATAAAATGACAAAAAATGAAGAATTTCAATCATTTTGCTTGACTTTTCTATATACATGTTCTAAATAGAAGGTAGGCCTGCTTTGCCTGAAAGTCGACTTCATGTCGTCGAGGGGAAACCCTCTCAGGGCAATGGT
>JAPKZL010000229.1 GCA_026393795.1 Candidatus Aminicenantes bacterium
ACAACTTCAATAAAATATTTGACTTTTGTCGCAAAAGAAAATACTTTATGGGCATGATCGATTCCAGGCTGGCACAACCCCCGCTGCAGGGACCGGAGATCCTGGCCCTGAAGCACTTGTTTGAAAAAAACCACTGGCTGATCCGCATCCGCATGTTTTATCCCGTCTTCATCATGCTCTTTTTTCTGTCCTACAATTTCCTGGCCGGGAGCTCGCTGATCAGCTGGCAAAACGCCCTACTGGTTTTTCTGCTGCCGGTCATCGTCAACCTGCTGTTTTATCTCGATGTCCGCCAGAAGGAAAAATCAACCGAGCGCCAGGTGAGCTACGATCAGTTGCTGTCATCTATCTCTAGGCAGCTCTTCTTCGACCTAGTCGCCATTGCCCTGATCGTTTTTTTTTCCGGCGGCCTGGACAGCCCGATCATCGCCATGTTCATCGTCTACATCATGATCGCCACTTTCCTGACCGACTACCACATGGCCTTCCGCATCACCCTGACCGTCATCGTTCTCCTGCTGCTGATCACCGTGCTGCAAAAAGGCGAAACTTTTTTCTACAGCCAGCAGATCATGGCCATGCTGACCTTCGACATCATGTTCATTTTCACTTATTTCGTTTCCGGTTACCTTTCGAAAAACCTGCATACCAATGAAGCCCTGCTCAAGGAGCTGCTGAAGCAGACCCAGGAGCTCTCCATCTCCGACGGCCTGACCGGTTTGTACAACCAGATGCATTTTTTCGAGCTGATCAAAATGGAAACGAAAAAAGCGCAGCGCCACAGCCAGAGCTACGCGCTGATCATGTTCGACGTCGATTACTTCAAAAATTTCAACGACCATAACGGTCATCAGCGCGGCTCGGAGACCCTGAAGGACATCGGGGCAATCATGAAGAGCAAATTCCGCACCAGCGACCTGCTGGCCAAGTACGGCGGCGACGAGTTCGTCATCATCCTGCCCCATACCGACAAGGTCGGCGCTTACCTGGCCGCCGAGAGGCTGCGGGAAAGCGTTGAAAAGCACGTGTTCCCCGGCGCCGAATTCCAGCCGCAGAAAAAGCTCACCATCTCCCTTGGCCTGGCCGCTTTCCCGGAACATGGGCTGAACGAGGAGGAAATATTGAACCGCGCCGACAAGGCATTGTACTTCGCCAAGGAATCGGGACGCAACCGCACCGTCATTTACAATGAAAACATAGGAAAAGAACTTGAATAAGGAAACGGTTTCGCCGGCCGAAGGCGCGGTAAAGAAAAACAAGGGAACCCCCATGGAAAGAGCCAGCGGCGTGCTGCTGCATATCACCTCCCTGCACGGGAAATACGGTTGCGGCACCCTCGGCCGCGAGGCGGCCGCCTTCAGCGATTTTCTGGCGGCCAGCGGCCAGTCCTATTGGCAGGTCCTGCCATTGGCGCCGGTGTGCGCCCATTGGAATTTTTCTCCATACTCTTCACCCTCGGCCCTGGCCGGCAATGAACTGCTGATCGATCCGGAAAAAATGCACGACCGGGGCTGGCTCAGCGCCGAACAATTGCGCGAGAGCGAAGAGGGCCAAAACAGCGACTTCGCAGACCTGGATAAAACCGTCGGGCAAAAAGCGTCCCTGCTGGCGAAAGCGGCCGCTCAGTTTCATGAACGGCGCGACGCCGGCGAGAAAAGCGCCTTCGAGGGTTTTTGCTTTGACCAGCGCCACTGGCTGGACGACTATTGCCTGTTTCGGGCCCTGGCCGACCATTTCAACACCATGCAGTGGCCGGCCTGGCCCGAAGCGATCGCACGCCGCCAGCCGGCGGCCATGGAAAGCTGGCGGAAAAAGCTGGCCGCAGCCATCCGTTTCCGGCAGTTCGAGCAGTACGTTTTCTTCCAGCAATGGCTGGAAATGAAGGAATATGCCAACCGGCGCGGGGTGCGCATCATCGGCGACATTCCTTTCTACGTCAATTTCGAGAGCGCCGACGCCTGGTCCCATCCCGAAATATTCACGCTGGACAGAAACAGCGGCCTGCCCGCAGCCGTGGCCGGCGTCCCTCCCGATTATTTCAGCCCGACCGGCCAACGCTGGGGCAATCCCCTCTATCACTGGCAGGAGGGAGGAAGGCTCCATGCCCCGACCATGGAGTGGTGGACCGCCCGCGTCGGCCACCTGCTGCGGCTGGTCGACGTCTTGCGCATCGACCATTTTCGCGGCTTCGACACCTACTGGGCGATCCCGGCCGGCGAGCCGACCGCGGTCAGGGGCCAATGGCTGCCGGGACCGGGCCGGGCATTCTTCGACCGCCTGCAACAAAACCTCGGCCGGCTGCCCCTGGTCGCCGAGGACCTGGGCGAGCTTACCCCGGGGGTGGAAGCCCTGCGCGACGGCCTGGGGTTCCCGGGCATGAAGATACTGCAGTTCGCCTTTGACGGCCGGAGCGACAACCCCTATTTGCCGCATAATTTCGCCAGCAACAACTGCCTGGTCTACACCGGGACCCATGACAACAACACCAGCAACGGCTGGTTTTACGGCCAGGAAACCAGCCCGCAGACCAAGCAGTATGTGCTGGATTACCTGGGCTTGGCGCACCGCGATGAATTTCACTGGCAGTTCATTCGCCTGGCCATGCAATCGATCGCCGGCTTGGCGATTTTCCCGGCCCAGGACGTTCTCGGTTACGACGGGCGCTTCCGCATGAACACCCCCGGCCAGGGGGCCGGCAACTGGAGCTGGAAATTGACGCCGGGAGCATTGGCCCCCGAAATCGGCCAGCGCCTGCGCCGGTTGACCACCCTTTACAACCGCCTGCCCGTTAACCGGGAACTTGTCCTATAATTTGCGTTTTTGCCGGCAAGTGTCATAAAATCAGGACAAAATTTACAAAAAAAGTTGGCAAGGGACTTGCATTCAGAAGAACAGGAGGTCAACATGAAAAAGATAATAGTTGCCATTGCATGCCTGATGATATTGGCCGGGATCTCGTGGGCCGATGATGTTGAAAACGCCGGAAATGAGGCCAAGTATTACGACAACGCCAAGGTCGTCCGCATCAAGAATATAGAGGGCGAAGGTTTCGTCCAACGCTCCTACGACGAAGGCTCTGAGGAAGCGACCCCCAACCTGCCCGTGTTTGAAAAAGACACCGTCGGCACCACCGCTGGCCGGTTGGGAATTTACCTGGGCCGCTTGAACTACCTGCGCCTGGACACGGACACCACGGTTCAACTGCTGGGCGTCCCGCAGCTGCGCCGGACCGATCTGATCGCCCGCGTCGAAAAAGGCGCCATCTACCTCGACATCGAGAACCTGGACAACGAAAAGGGCATCGAGATACAAACCCCCGATTGCGGCATTTTCCTCCTGGACAAGGGCATCTACCGGATCAATGTCGATGAAAATTCGCTGACCGAGGTCTTCGTCATCGAGGGAATCGCCGAAGTCGCCGGCCAGGCCGGCAGCCGCAACGTGCGCGAAAACCAGAAAATCGTCATGGCGCGAGGCCAGATCGAGGAAAGACCGTATTACTTTTACGCCTCGGAAAAAGACGATTTTGACCGCTGGAACGAAAACCAGAACCGCGAACAGGGGTATGCCCGCTACGGTACCTCCCGCTACCTGCAGAGCGGCTACGAGGACTATGAATACGAAATGTCCCGCTCCGGACACTGGACTTTCATGCCCGAGTTCAACAGCTATGTCTGGGCCCCGTACTACAGCAACGCCGACTGGATGCCTTATGGCAACGGCCGCTGGGTCTATAATCCCTTTTACGGGTATGTCTGGGCCTCCTATGACCCGTGTGGCTGGTTCACCCACCACTACGGACGCTGGCACTGGAGCTATGGCGGCGGCTGGTACTGGATCCCTTCCTACCACTGGTCGCCAGCCTGGGTCTCCTGGTTCTGGGATGACGATTACTACGGTTGGTGCCCGCTGAGCTGGTGGGACCGGCCCGTGATCATCATGAACAACCGCTGGGATCGCAATTACAATTTCCACCACGGCATCCCCTACTACTCCCGTTCCACCATCATCATCCGTAAAAACCAACTCACGGCCGTTAACGCCGCGCAGGCGGCTCTGCGCAAGGAAAGCTTTGGGCCGACAAGCTCCAGGTTCATCGCTTACCACGGAGCCGCCCCCAGCGAACGCCCGACCGTCGCCCAGGTCTCGGTCATCAACGCCCGCGGCAGGACCGTGGCCTACAAGCAGAACGGTATCATCTCCAAGGAAAAATACAGGATCAGCAACGAAGCGGCCGAGGCTGGGAAATCCACCGTGTATCGCTACAACAATTCCGGTAACGACGGCAGCCCGTACTCCCCGCGCGTCTACCGCAAAAAAGATGAAGAAAAAGGCTCAAGAACCTATGGCGGCGGCTATTCGAGTTCCACCAAAACCAGCCATGAATCGACCAACAGCACCAGCAGCAGTGGCGAAAAGGCGCGGTCCAAGGAGTCGAAGCGCGACGATTCCTCGAGTTCCTCCCAGTCGTCATCTTCGGATAGCTCGGCCAGAGCGCGCGGCCAGACGACGACCTCCAGCCAATCCTCGTCGTCCACCGAGAGCGAAGCCAGGGAAGCCAAGAAGAAAAAGGACGAAGCTGCCTACATGGCGCTGCTGCGCAGCGAGAATACCGCCGGGTATAAAAGCCACGCCACCGGCATCGCCAGCAATTCGAATCCGTATGACGCCGGCGTCGGCGCTGCGAACCGTCCTGCTTACCGCGCCTATGAATCCCGGACCGCCAGCGCCGGCAGCGCGGCCGGCGACTTCACCGCGGAAAGGAGATCGACCCGCTATGCCGGATCCAGCACGGCCAACGCGGCCGCTTCCGGATATCGGTCGAACAGTTATTCCTATCAATCCGGGTATGCCTCTGAAAGCTTGGCAAGAGCCAGAAGCTCGAGCCAAGGCAGCGGAAGCGGCAGCAGCGGCCGCGGCCGCGCCTATGGCTTCGCCGGCAGTTCTTCCGCCAGTTCCAGTCATTCTTCCCATGCCTCGGTCTCGTCCTCGACCCGTTCCTGGGGCGGGTCGTCGTCTAGCTCGTCGCACTCAAGCTCGGGCTCGACGTCCAGGGCCAAAAAACGGTAGCCGATAACCGCCGGCAATCTGAACCGGCTTGCCGATTCCCCTGAGAAGGCAGGCCGGGGTCCTATTTTTTTCATGCCCATGACTTTCATTGCTTCTCGCCTTCTGCTATAATGAAAGAGACCATTGGAGAAACGGCATGAAAATATTTTTGGACACGGCCAACATCGCTGAAATCAAGAAAGGGATCGAGTACGGCGTCATCGACGGCGTCACCACCAATCCCAGCCTGATCGCCAAGGAGAAGCGCGAATTCATCCCCCTGATCAAGGAGATCACTGCCATCATTTCCGGCCCCGTTTCCGTGGAAGTCACGGCATCCGCGGTGAAGGAGATGATCGCCCAAGCCGAAGAGTACGCGGCCATCGCCGCCAACGTGGTCATCAAGGTGCCGGTCAACCTCGAGGGGCTGCAGGTGGTCAAAACCCTGGCCGGACGCGGCATCAAGACCAACGTCACCCTTATTTTTTCCGTCTCCCAGGCGCTGCTGGCGGCCAAGGCCGGAGCAACCTACGTCTCCCCCTTTGTCGGTCGCGTCGACGACATTTCCGGCGACGGCATGGAACTGGTCGAGGATATTCTCTTCGGTTTTTTTTTATACTTTTAAGCTGCACCGGACTTTTCTACGCTGCGAAATTTTATGTCTTTCGCAGCATCGTCGCCAACAGCCAGCATAGGATCCAGTTCAGCGACCTGAAGCTTTCCCTCTTCCCCCTGGGCTTGGAAATCACGAACATCAAAGACCTTCCCATCCAGAATGAAAATTTGATCTCGTTCGCCAACGTGACCCTCACCATGCCCTTCACCTCTCTTTTCAGCAGAAAGAAATCGGTCAATATCGCCATTGAAAAGCCGGTTCTTTTGCTCAATGAAAACCTGCTGAAAATTGACCCGGGCAGCGGCACATTCGCATCCGGATTCATCGTCAAGCACATCGATCTCCTCCATGGCGAAATCCGCTTCAAGAACGGAGAAACCTCCCTGCAACTGCTCGATTTCAATTTACATTCGGGCCCGTTGGCCGATGGCCTGGCTTTCAAGCTCGATTCGCCCCATTTGAAGATCATCTTTCCCCTCAACGACGAACCGCTCACTCTGGAAGGGAACCTGGACGGTGAAATCCGCCAGCAGGGCGGCATCTGGAAGATCAGCCGGTTGCAGTGGCAGACCCGGGATATCCACTTCAACATCAACGGCCGCATCTTGGCGGACGGGTCATTCTATCTGAATACCTCCGCCCAGGGCGATCCCGAAAATATCCTGCGTCCGCTCCTGGATGATCTTACCGTCAAGGGGTTGACCTACGCCAACGCCCAAATCGTCAAAAACGCCAGGAACCGGATCCAAATAAAGGCCGATTTCACTTCGCCCACCTGTGTAATGAAGGAAAGCCTTTGCTCCAAACTGGCGGGGAATATGACCTGGAACGACCAGAGCAGCGATCTCGCTCTCGAAGCCACCTTCGACACACCGCTGAGCCGGGGCTGGGTGCAGGTCACCAGCAAGCACGGAGAGACCGACGTCGCCATCCATGACATCCCGGCCGCCTACCTGGCCAACGTCCTGGACATCGGCACGGATGCCCCGCTTTCCGGAATCGTCCGCCGCAGCGCCATCACCATTACCCAGGACTTCATCACCGGCAAAGTCGACCTAGATGCCTCCCCGGCCCGGCCGTTGACCCTGCCCTTCGTGGTTAGGGGGACCATCGATTTCCAGCGCGATAAACAAAAAAAACAGATCACTTTTTCGGGTCGGGAACTGCAATTGAATCTCGGCCAGCTCGATATCAGCGGCCAGATCGATTCCCAACAGCACACCCTGGACATGAAGATCAACGCCGTTTTGAAGAACATGGAGAATGTCGCGGCCTACTCGGCTTTTTATCTGGATTTCAACCTGCTGCCCTGGAAGCTGAGCCAGGGGCAAGGCAACTTCTTCCTGGAAATCACCAACCGGCCGGGCAACAAGCAGAGCCGGAGCCATTTCATCGCCCGCGATTTCCTGGCCAACCAGCAGGCCATCGAAGCGCTGCAGGGTGACGTCCAAGTCAATCAGGGCCACGCCCTGGGCGATTTCACTATCTCGGCTCCCGACCTGAAGGCGCTGGCGAAACTGGAAATCGTCGATCACAACTCCACCATCCATTTCCAGAATGTCCGCGGCGACGGCGGGAAAATCTTGAAAATATTGAATCAACATCTGGCGCTGCACGGCGAAATCACAGGCGCCTTCACTTACCAGAAGCGCCACAACCCCGAAAGGTCTTTGGTGCAGGGCGCGTTCCAGGCACCCCGGTTGGAATTTCTGGGCCTTCCGCTCGACCAGGTCAGCAGCGACCTAAGTTCCGACCTGAACGGCGTCGCCCTGAGCAGGCTGAGCTTCGGCTGCAAGAGGGGGACCGTTCGCGATGCCGCCGCAGCCATTGATTACGAGCAGAAAAAATTCGCCATCAACGGCCGCATCGAAGGCATCGACGTCAGTCAGATTAGCAACAAACTCAACGGCCTGGCCGATATCGAGGTCAATGGCCGCGGCGAATTCCTGCACGACCCGCTGGCAATCACCTGGCGCTCGGCCAGGCTCAGCACGTCACCGGGCCACGAATTTTCCGCCAGCGGCAACGCCAGCGTGCGGACCGATTTTAGCAATTTTATTGCCAGCGGCAGCGGTGCGTTGCTCAATCCGGCCGGGACGTCGCCGCTGACGTTTGACCTCAGCCGCCAGGACTCCCACCTGACCGGCCAGTTCAACCTGAACCTCATCGACCTCAACCTGCTGATTCCCTGGAAGAACAACTCCGGTTCCATGCGCCTGCTCGGGCAAATTTATTCCAACGACAGGGGAAGGCTGCGCAGCCGCGGCGTGGCCGTGTTCTCCGGCCAGACGCTCTCGCTGCCCAATTTCTCCCATTCCCTGGACAACTTTCAAGCCACCCTAACTTTTGATGGCATGAAATTCAACCTGCAGTCCCTGAGCGGGGAAATGGGCGGCGGCCGGGTCGATGGCAACGGACACCTGGAGATCGATCACGGCCAGCTGCAGGGCCTGACCTTCAACCTGCAGGGCAAAAGCATGCGCCTTTATCCCCTGGACCGCATATCCTGCGAGCTGAACGCCGACCTGACCCTGAGATATCTGGCGAAAAAATTGTTCCTTTCCGGGACGCTGGGGTTCCTCTCGGCGAACTGGCAACGGGAGATCGATGAGCCGCTCGCTTTCGGCACGCGGGCGGAATTATCGACGACCGGATCCAGGCTGCGCGAGATGCTGCAGCTGGACATCACCATGAACGGCGACAATATCCAGATCAACAACTCCATTGGCCGCATCAACGGCAAGCTCAAGCTCAAGTTGACCGGCACGGCCGCTTTCCCCGTCCTGATCGGCACCTACGAGGGCAACCAGGGCGAGATCCATTTTTCCGACCGCTCCTTCAACCTGCTCAAGGCCAAGCTGGTATTCAACAACAGCCTGCGCATCGATCCGCTGGTCACCATCGAGTCGGAAACCTTCATCCAGAATTACCGCATCCGCTTCGACATCAAGGGGGCCGCGTCCAGCGCCAAGCCCGAATTGGTCTCCTCGCCGCCCCTGCCGCCGCAGGATATCCTGGCCCTGGTCTCCCTGGGAGAGGCTTTCCAGCGATCGGGGTCGCAGGAGATCAGTTCGCAACTGGGCAGCACCGCCCTGCTCACCACCGAGCTGGCCAAGGAAATAAAAAACCGGGCCAACCGTCTGTTGGGGATCAACCTGCTGCGCATCGACCCCATGCTCAAGAGCCAGTCCGCTTACGACACGTCGCGTTTGACCATCGGCACCTCGATCACTAAAAACCTGGTTATCGTCTATTCGACCAACCTGTCCACCACCCGGCAGGAAATTTATTACCTGCAATACCAGCTGTCCCCGGCCGTTTCGCTGATCTACATGAAAAATGAGGAGGGCCGCTACAGCATCGACCTGCGCGTGCGCAAGAGGCGCTAAAGAACATGAAAAGGCAAAGCCGACGACAAAACCGATGGCGCCCGGCCTTCATGCTAATGCTGCTGCTCCTGGTGCTGCGGCAATGGGGGGCGGCCGAATGGCAAAGCTATCCGGTGGGCCGGGTTTTCCTGCTCAACCAGAACCAGCCGAACGATCCGCGCCTGATCCCGTACCGGCCCCTGCTGCGCGTGGCCGGCGGCGCCGCGTACAAGTACCAGGATATCCGCAGCAGCATCGAGAACTTGTACCGGACCGGCACCTTCGCCAACATCGAATCCAGAATCAAAATCAGCCCCGACAAGAGCATCGACGTGTATTTCGTCGTTCAGAACAAGCCCACCATCCGCTCGCTGCGCTTCACGCCGCCCGATCCGATCGGCAGTCGACAGCTGCAGGACGCCCTTTATTCGCTGCGCAAAAACGACTTGTACGAGGAAAGCAAAATGGCCAAGGCCATGAACGAGCTGCAAGCCCTGTTCAAGGCCAAGGGCTATTTCAGCGCCCAAGTATCCCCGCAGGTCAGCCTGAACGAACGCCAGGATAGCTGCTCCATCCATTTCATCATCGCCTACGGCCCCATCGCCCGCATCCGCAAGCTGACCATCAACGTCGACGACGGCCAGCTGGCCAAGACCGTCGCCTCCTACTTCAAGAAAAACATTTTTTACACCGCCGCCGAATTCGCCGGGGGGATCGACAAGACGAAAAAATTGCTCAAGCAGCAGCTGTACTACCACCCGGAAATAAAAATCCAGGAGGAGTTTCTCAACCCCCAGCGATCGCAGCTGGACATCACCATCCACATCGCCTGCGGCTACAAGTACATGTTCGAGTTCCGGGGCATGGCGGCCAAGATGTCCCTGATCGCCAGCGTCTGGGAGCAGGAGGTTTTCGAAAAATGGGCCGAAGCCGAGAGCCGCTCCCGGTTGCTGAACTATCTCAAGAACAAGGGGTTCCTCAATGCCGAGATCACCTCGGCCATCACCACCCAGGGCAATAAAAAGACCATCGTCTTCACCGCCAGCAAGAACCGCCGCTTCAAGTTGGGGAAAATCACCTTCCAGGGAAACCAGGCGTTGAGCGACGCCACGATCAGGGAGATCATCAATTCCGACGACTTGATTTTCAACAAGCTTTTCTGGCTGCGGCTGAATTCCCTGCTGGTCGACATGGAAGTGCTCAAACTGTACTATTATTACCAGGGCATTTCGCCGGTGGCTATCCGCCTGGAGCCGCGCTTCCACGCCAACCGCGCCGATATCGATTTTATCATCAGTGAAAGTCCGAAATACACCGTGGAGAATGTCGAATTCAGCGGCAACCACGCCTTTGCCGGCCCGGAGCTGTACCGGCTGATCAAAAGCCGGACCGGCTCCCCGTACGTGCCGAAGCAGTTCAGCGAAGACATCGACCGGCTGCAGAATTTTTACTGGAACAACGGTTTCGACGAGGCCGCCGTCACGTATGAATTGTCCCCCGGTGAACAGAAATCGCTGCTGATCAAAATCGACGAAAAGCGCATGAAAAAAATGGGGGAATTCATTATCATCGGCGCTTCCAACTCCCAGAAAAAGCTGCTGAAAAAACTGTTCCCGCTGCAAGCAGGCCAGCCGTTCAGTAAGGAAAAAATTGATGCATTCCGCACTGAAATCGAAAACAGTGCGATTTTTTCCCAGATCAAATTGGATAAAATCGTCAAAGAAAGAGACCTTGTTGACGTGCTGATCAAAGTGATCCCGGACCGCAGCCGTTTTTACGGTTTTGGTTTCGGTTGGCAGGAAAGAAGCGGAACACGCACATCCCAGGGGATACTGGAAGTGCTGCAGGGAATAGCCGAAGAACTGCGCGGGACTCTGGAATACCAGGAAAAAAACCTGTTCAATTCCATCTCCTCGCTTAACTTCACTATGCAGTTGGGCTTGAAAGAACAACGGGGAATCCTGTCCATCGATACGCCCTATTTTTTCAACAATAAGATCCCCTCTTCGTTTAAAATCTGGGATGAAAACGAAGCCTATCCCAGTTATCAGTTCAACCGCTGGGGACTGGGCGTGTCGGTCGTTAAAAAATTTTCCGAAAAATTGTATCTCCTGGGCTCTATCAAATGGTACCGCACCAAGCTGACCGAGCTAAAAATCCCCCCCTTTGGCGTGGATCAAGTTGGCAGATCATTCGACACCACGGCCTTTTCGCTTTCTTTTGTCAATGAAAAGCGCAACAACCCGATTAATCCCAGCAGCGGCTCTTTTCTCAGCGCTGATATGAAGCTGGGACTGCCGCTATTCGAAAAGGATTATACATTCCTCAAATTTTTTTGGAACTATCAGCAGCACTACTCTTTTCTGCACGACTGCATTTTTTCCTTCTCCATTAAAAACGGCTTCGCTTTCGGCGACATGTCGATCACCGAACGCTTTTTCGCCGGCGGTTCCCTTTCCTTTCGCGGCACACGCCCCGACCGCCTGGGCCCCATCGACCTGGCCAAAAACGAACCCGAAGGCGGCAACGTGCTGTTCCTGGTCAACCTGGAGGTCACCGTGCCCAGCCTGCTGATCCCCATGCAGGATCTCTACTACACGTTTTTCGCCGACGTCGGCAATGTCTTCGCCAAGTCCAGCGACCTGAATTTCAACAAGATGGAGCGCGCCCTGGGCTTCGGACTCAAGCTCCGCACCGGCATGGGCCCCATCCGCCTCGATTTCGCCTTCAACCTGCGCCGTTTGGCCGAGAAGAACTTCCTCATCCAGATCGGTTTCGGCAACGTGTACTAAGAATCAACAAAGAGCATTTTGGCAACAAATCAACAAAATTAAGCCAATATGCTAAAATTAATAATGATGGATAATGATAAATGGAATTGAAAAAGGAGAAATTGATGATTGAAAGCAGAAATCGTTTTTTCTCATGGCTCGGGTTGCTCATGATTTTATCAATATTATTTCCAACATCCGTTTTCCCGGAAGACCTTAATCAAAAAATTAAAAAGCTTGAACAAATGATAACCCAGATGGAACAAAGGATTGCGAAACTGGAAGGGAAAATTCTTGAATTGGAGAAGGGTCAGGGAAAACCGGTTGCGGCTTCCCCGAATAAGTGGAAAGACAAAGCGAACTGGAGATTGCTCAAGAAAGGAATGAGTAAAAGCGAGGTCGAGCAAATTCTCGGTGAACCTCCCAAAATAGTCGCTAATGCGTATTATGGAGACATCTGGTTGTATCCCGATCTTCAAGGCGGAAACGCCAGCTTTGACAAAGATGGCATACTGACTTCTTGGAAGGAGATCTGAAAAATTTTTAGACGAGGCTAGAGGTTGAAGCGGTAGGTGGCCTTGAGCATGAAGATGTTGTCGCCCTCGGCCGAGACCAGGTCGGTGAGGTCGCGGCCGAAATTGAATTCACCGGGGTTGGCGTAGTCCTGGCGGTTCTGCGTCCAGACGAAATAGAGGGTCGAACCGGGCCGGTACTCCCAGCGGAAGACCACCGTGCCGCGCAGCGACTTGAAGTTGAAGTCGGGGTCAGCGAAGGTGAACTCGGGAGCGGGGCCATGGCCGTCGGGATCGACAGTGTAGCCATCGCCGCTGCCGACAATGATCGAGCCGTTTTCCCCGTAAAAGTTGTACGCATTGGATGCCGGCCGGGCCAGCTCCTTGAAGCGGCTGTAGGCGCCGACGGCGATCAGCGGCTGCAGGAAAACCTGGAGGCTGATTTTCGGCGAGAAGATCCAGTTCAGGCGGATCTCGGCCGAAAGGATCTTCTCGTCCATGCTGGCGAACATATAGCGGCGGCCAAAGGTGGCGGTCATCAGCGGGTCGTCGATGTTGGCCACCCACTGGCGCGGGGTGTGGACGGCCTCGAACTGGGGATTGATGGAGAGCGAGACGTTGCTGCGCGGCTTCCAGCGCAGCTCCGTGCCCATCTCCCAATCGATGCCGCTGCCGTCGCGACGGTTGGCGATCTCGCCGTTCAGGGAAAACACCAATGCCTTGCGGCTGTCGCTGTACAGCTGGAAATCGATCCACTGCCCCGGGGGCAGGCGCAGCAGCGGCCCGCCGCGCGTCGCCTCCTTGTCGTAGCTGGCGGCGAGGGCGCCGATCTGGATGCCGCCGCCCCAGTAGTTCAAAAAATCTCCGTAACAAAAAAGGAAATAGTTCTCCATGATGGCGTTGTTGCCGAAGTCCCAGCCGCGCGCCATGGCCCCCATGACCTGGGCATTGCGAAAGACCTTGCCCGGGTGGAGCCAGGTGTAGCCGACGACCAGGTGGGAGTTGATGTAATCGCCCCGCCACTGGTAGCCCAGGTCGTTCGCTTCGAAGCCGGGGGAGATGGCGCCCAGGGAGGCGTTGACGATCAGGTTCCCTTTTTGGTGGTTCAGGGCGATGCGTCCGGCCCAGCCCGTCATCGAAGTGGCCGAGGAATCCAGCGCCAGGTAGTCGGCGTCGGGGCGCTGGTAGTAGTGCCGCGCCGACCGCTGCAAACTGAAGATGTATTCCGGACTGCCCTCGACCCGCGTTGCCCCCAGCCAGCCGGTCAGGGCCCATTTGCGCTCCTTGCCCAGCTGCAGCCAGCCGTCGGCCCCGAGGGCCAGCGCCTGCCGACCCAGGATCGTCTGCAACCCCTCGTCATCCAGATCGCGAAAGACGCCGGTGGCGATGAACCCCAGCCCCTGCCGCCCCTGGTTGAAATCCTTCTGGGCGCGCAGCACGGTATAGTCGCTGAACGGCTCGACCTCCTGGCGGAAACGATCGCCGTTGTCGTCTACGTCGGCATACTCGCGCGCGGTCACGGCGTCCAGGAAGCCGACGTTCCAGTTTCCGGCCACCTTCCCGCTCAGCTTGGCCGCCCCCAGGATGGTGGTCATCTCCGGGTAGTCGGCGTAAAAATCGCCGCTGACCGAGCCCCGCGGCGCCTGGCCGATGCGGCGGCTGTAAAAGAGTTCGGGATTCATCCAGTTGAATCCAAAGTTGCTGTTGGCGCCGCCGTAGCCGAAGGCGAAGGTGTTCGAACCCTCGATGAAGAACGGGCGCTTCTCCGAGTAGTAGGTTTCAAAAACCGAAAGGTTGACCTCGGCGGGGTCGACCTCGACCTGGCCGAAATCGGGGTTGAGCGTGAGGTCGAGGGTCAAATTGCCCTGCAAGCCGTATTTCAGGTCCAGACCGAGGCTGGCGAACTGGTCGCTGCCGGTGCGGAACGGGTTCCCCGCCTCGCCGGGGCTGAAGGCCAGCTTGCCCAGCGTGTAGGGGATGGCCTCGAAATGACGGCCGGGGCGGATGCCGCGGATGCCGGTCAGGGAGGCGAAGCGTGACACAAAACCGTTCTCTTCCTTGGGCACCCAGGCGAAGTAGTCCAGCTCGTTCTTGCGCTGGATGACGCGCTTGAAATTGACCCCCCACAGGTATTCGTCTCTGGCCGGGAAGCGCAGCTGGTCATAGGGGATGCGCATCTCCACCGTCCAGCCCTGACCGTCGATTTTAGCCGCGCCCTCCCATACCCCGTCCCAGGTGCTGTCGTCCCACTCGTCGTTGTACAGGGTCCTGTCGATGATCGAACCGGCCGGATTGACGCTGAAGGAATAGCCGCTGCGCCGGTCGAAATAAGGATCGACGGCGAAAGTGAACCAGTCGGAATCCAGATTGTCGTCGCGGCGACCGAGCAAACGGACGATCTTTCCCGGCTCGGCGTCATACAGCCGGGCGGCCACGTAAACCGCCTTGTCGTCATAGGCGACCCAGACCTCGGTCCGTTCGGTCGCCGGCTTGCCGTCCAGCGGATTGCGCTGGATGAAATCGCCGGCTCCCGCCCCCTGCCAAACCGATTCGCTCAGTAAACCGTCGACGCGGATGATCTCCTCGGACCGCCGGGCCCGCACGTTTCGGCTGGAGGCCGGCGCGGCCTGCTCGGCGGAGAGAAGAGCGCTAAAAACTATCAGGATGGATAAAAGGTGCAATTTTCTCATACGTATCCCCTCTCCTGGTAAAATGGAATGACCGTGTAACAATTATATAGACGTATGAAAAGGCAAAAAGGTTTATAAATGAGGAGAGACCGCTATTTTCCCCCCCTATAAAAAATAAGCGATGGCCAGCAGCAGGTCGGTCAGGAGCACCATGGCCACGTTCAGCCCCTGTGCCGGAAGCAAGCAGTCGGGTTGGTCGTGATACTTCAGGGTCAGGAAGACGGCGGCGACGCCCAGCGGCAGCGTGGCCAGGGCGATCAGCTCCGCATAGGGGATATTTTCCACAAAAGGGCCGGCGGCGATCAGGGCATAGAGCAGGAACACCGCCCCGGCATAGATCAGGGCCGCCTTTTTCCGGCCGAGAAGGATCACCAGATGGCGTCGTCCGCCCGAACGGTCGGCTTCCACATCGGGAAATTCATTCAAAAAAAGCAGCAGCGCCGTCAACAGCCCGGGAACCAGGGCGACATAGATGATATCCGTGGTCATGAAGCTGGTCAGCGCGTAATGGGCGCCGATAACCACGAAACTGCCCAGGGTCAAACCGCTGACAATTTCGCCGATGAACCATCTGGCCAGGTGCGAGGTGTAAAAACGGGCGGCCAGGGCTCCGCAGACCATGAGAATCAAGATCGGCCAGCCGCTGACCAGGCAGAAATATAAGCCGATGGCGCCGGCCGCCAGCAGGGCGATGGTTGCCGCCCAAGTCACCTGGACAGCCGTTGTCCGGCCCGACTGCAGCATGCCGCTGCCGCCGCTGAAAGGGGTGCGGATGGTATGCTCATCGATTTTGCTTTTGTAATCGGACAGCTCGTTGAAAAGATTCACGGCCGCATGCGCCAGAATCACCCCGGCCGTCAACAGCAGGGAATGGCCGATATGGTCAAAACCATGCCAGTGGGCGCTGGCGATGCCGATCAGGGTCAACACGACTGCCAGGGATAAAAACGGTCCGCGAACCTGCTGGAACCAGACGGCGAACAGATGCTTTTTCATTGCCATGACCTCCCCAGCCGTGAAATGTCTCCGAGATTGTAGACCATGTTCGGCGGCCTGGCAAGAGTCAACGCCCGCCCGAAAATGAACGGCGCCACGTTGCGTCAATGCCCATATTTTGCTACCATAGGCACATGAAAAGCGCGTCCGGCCATGGCGGAGCGTCCACGAGGATGGCCCATGATCGTTAAGGCCCTGTTTTCATTGTTCGTCCTGCTGCAACCGGGCCCGATCCTGATCGACAAGATCGCCGCCGTCGTCAACGATGAAATCATCACCATCCACGACATCGAACGGGCGATCGCCCTGTATCCCGTGCTTAGCCAAAAAAATGAAACCGAGGAGAACATCTATTTCAGGGTGCTTTCCGACCTGATCAACTACAAGGTCATCTCCCTGGAATTCAGCGACGAATTCAACCTGAGCGAAGAGGATTTCGAGCAGGTGCAGACGCCGATCCTGAAAAAAGCCGGCTCCATGGAAAAATTGCTGGCCGTGTTGAACGGTTTTACCATGAACTGGAACGACTTCCAGAACTTCATCAGGGAAAAAGTCCTGTATGAAAAAGTCCTCAGGGAAAAATTCCAAATGGAGATCACCATCCCCTTCAGCGAAATCGAAAACTTCTACAACAACGACTACGTCCCTTCGCAGCAACGGCTCGGCCTGGTTCCGCAGTCCCTGGTCGAAATGGCCCCGGTGATCGAAAAATACCTGCGCCAGCTGAAAACGGAGGAGCAGCTTTCCGCCTGGCTGAGCGATCTCCGCGCCAACGACAAGATCGAGATCAAGCTAAGGAGCCACCAATGAATCTTTTCGAAAAACCGCCGGCCAAAACGCGCTTCATCAACACTTTGCAGAACGACGACAAGGTCACCTGGTACTACCGCGTCCAGGAAGTGGTCAAAAAAAAGACCAAGAACGGGGACGATTTTTTGGACCTGACCGTGATTGACAAGACCGGGCGCATGCCGGCAAAGATCTGGAACAACGTCGACGGCTATGCCAAATTGATCCAGGCCGGGGAAATCTACAGGATCAGCGGCGAAATCAGGGAATACAAGGGCAAAAAACAAATCACCGTCACGCACATGCAGGCTCCGGCCGCCGGCGACAAGGAGTTCGATCCGGCCGATTACTGCGAAGCGCCGCCCTTCGACAGCGCGGCGCTGCTGGAGCAAATGTTCGCCCTGCTGGCAGCGAACCTGACCAATCCTCACCTGCGCCAGCTGGTCGAATTCTTCAAGGAGGATTACGGGCCGTCCCTGCAGCAGGCCTACGGCGCCCAGAAGATTCATCACGCCTTCGCCGGCGGCCTGCTGCAGCACACCTATTCGCTGCTGGAAATGATCCTGGCCCTCGCCCCCCATTACGGCCTGGACAAGGAATTGCTGCTGATCGGCGCCCTGTTTCACGATATCGGCAAAACCGCCGAATTTAAGACCCAACCCGCCCTGGAAACAACGCTGGAGGGAGGCTTGCTCGGCCACGTCATCATCAGCCTGACCATTTTCATGAACTTGAAGAATCGCATCGCCGACTTCCCCCTCGCCCTCGCCACCCACATCGAGCACCTGATCGTTTCGCACCACGGCGAAAAGGAATACGGCTCCCCCGAAGTCCCCAAAACCCCGGAAGCCTATCTCCTGCACATCCTCGACCTGCTGGATTCGCGCCTGAATATCTTCCGCGAGCAGCTCAAGAGCGCCGACGGCCAGAAACTCTTTTCCGAATTCAACCAGGCACTGGGGACGCGGATCCTGCTTGCCAAGCAATAGAGACAATCCCCCCTGCCCCGCCTGCGGTTCCAGCGCCACCCTGCCTTTTGAAAATGATGAAAACAGCGACAGCGATCAAGCGTTCAGCGAAATCATCCTGGCCGTTGTCCTGTTCTTCCTGGCCCTGCTCGGCGTCCTGATCCTTCTGCTGCTCAGCCGGACGGCAGCTCCGGCCGCGCTGCTGATGCTGCTGGCCGCCGCCCTGCTCTGGCGGCGAAAGAAGGAAACCCAGCGCGGGCGAAGCCGCAAGCGGCCGCGCGAATTCGTCTGCCTCGATTGCAGCCACAATTTCAGGGCCTGAGCTAGAAGAAACGGCAGCTTTCCTGGTAGGATATTTCGCCCTTCAACACCCGGTTGATGATCTTTTGCGTAATGGTCAACCTTCCGGCCTCGGAAATTTTCTTATCCAAGGCGAGCAGATCGTCCTCCTTGAATTGGGACCGCTCCTGGTTGTCCATGATGAAGATCTCATAAAAAACCTCGTCGCGGCTGAAGCCGCTGGACTGGCATTTCGGGCAGCCTTTTTCCTGGAAGATCCGATAGCTGTTGCTCAATTTTTTGTTTTTAAACAATTCCTGGGCCGGCCGCGGATTGGGCACCTTGCAGGCCGGACAAAGGATTTTCGCCTGCCGTTGGAAGATCAGCAGGCGCAAATTTTCTACCAGGTAGGAGAGGGGAACCTCGTATTCATTCGCCATTTTTTCGAAGATCTCCTCGTAGGAAAAACCCTGCAGTTCAATGAATAATTTCCCCATTTCCACGAAATGCAGGAATTGGCCGTCGTAGTTTTTCTGGAAATAGTCGAATAAAAACATCGAATCCGGCTTATAAAAAAGCAAATTCTTGTATACCGCGTTGGTCACATCGTTGCCCTGGTTTTCAATCTGGAAAAACCTTTCGTTGCGCAGGATCACGTCGTTTTCCACGGTGGCGATCCGCTCCGCTGCCAGAGTGTTCATCAGGGCATACAATGTTTCGTTGGTCCTGCTGAAGGCCGGACCGGCCACGATGAACAATCCGTTGGGTTTTTCCAGGATGGCCCGCAAGCAGACCACGTCATCATTCTCCAGCTGCAGGTCGGTGATTTTCCTGCCAAAGTCATCGAGACGGCTGATTTTGAAGCGGATGTTTTCCTGGTCGGAACCCGAATAATATAAAGCCTTGATCTTCAAGTGGCTTAAATTCTTGTTCAGGTTCAGCATGGATTCCTGGGCGACTTTCCTGGCCGAGGCCTTGACGCCGCAGATCTCCTTGATTTTCGCGAAAAATTCCGCCGCATCCTCGGCGGGCTGCCGAACCGGAGAGAGCAGCTCGCCGTTGCGGAAGAAAATCTTCAGCTGGCCGTCCTTGCATTCGAAAAAAACATCCGAAACCTTGTTTTGCACCGCCTGCTTGATCAGGGAATTCAACAACCTGAGATGGCGGGCGCCGGCCAGCGACGTGTAAATTTTTATCTCTTTCTCGGCGTTCTCCAGGTTTTTCAGCAGGTTTTCAATTTCTTCCTTCGGGGCCAGGTAGGGGATCAGTTTGAAATTCTGCAGTTCACTGCTTTTTTTCAGTTTGGGAAGCTCGGTGAGCGAATAAAAGGCGAAACGCAGCATGCGGCCGCCGGCGATTTCCTGGATCTCGATGGGAACGATCTTCTGGTCCAGGCAGAAGTCCTTGCCGACCTGGCGGATCAGGTCGCCGTCGACCTTGAGATTCTTCAAGTCGATCGTTTCCACGCTTTTCTGGTTCAGCAGGTACAGCTGAAGCTCATCCGGGGTGACCAGCGACATCATGATCAGCACTTCACCCAGTTTTTTGCCGACGATCCGTTGCTTATCCAGGGCGGTAACCAGCTGGTCCAGCGAAATCTTGCCGGCCTTGACCAGAATCTCGCCGATCTTCATGTAAGCGGAATTGCGGCTGTCGGTGTACTCGGCCAGCAGCTCCTTGGGGCAATTCTTCAGATACTTTTTTTTGTACTCCTTGGAAGCATCGCAGAAGCACTTCAGGCAGAAGGGGCAGGTCTTGGTCGGGCTGGCATGGCTGCAATCGGGGGCCGCCGCCGCGTCGAATTCGGCCCGGCAGTGCCAGCAGGAAACGAGATACGGTTCAGCCATGGCCCCTTTCCTCTCTCTAAACTTATCTTCTCGGAGGCCGCAGATGATTTCAAAAAAACTTGAAGATGCCTTTAACAGGCAAATCAACGAAGAAATTTTTTCCGCTTATCTGTATCTGTCCATGGGCGCCTATTTTCATTCCTTGAACCTGGACGGATTCGCTGTCTGGATGAAAGCGCAAGCCCAGGAAGAGATGTCCCACGCCATGAAATTTTTCGCTTTTCTGGGTGACATGGGTGGCCGCATCTCCCTGTTGACTGTCAAGGAACCCGAAAAAAACTGGAAATCGCCATTGGCGGCATTCACAGCCGTTTCCAGGCATGAACAGTATATCACCGGCCGCATCAATGAGCTTTACCGCTTGGCCGGCAGCGAAAAAAGCAACCCCACGCAGATCATGCTGCACTGGTTCATCAAAGAACAGGTGGAAGAGGAAGCCACCGCGGCCAAGATCGTCTTCAAACTCAACCAGATCAAGGATAACGTCGGCGGTTTGTGGATACTGGACAAAGAACTGGGCGGGCGGCAAAACAAATCCTGATCGCTCGGTAAAACCGTTACTAAAAACAGCTGCCATTGGTTGGGAATAGGTTCGATTTCTGTTAAAATTAGTGTTCGAAAAAAAAGGCGCCCCGGAACGAGGAGCAGAAACGATGGAGGAAAAGGTTTTCGATGTTTCCATGATTTACATCCAGAACACATCGGCCAGCAACTACAGCCTGGAGTTCGGCTGCCGCGACAAGAACCTCAAGCTGAATTTCAGCGCCGTCGAGGGGATCGAACTGATCGCCAAGATCCCCATGGAGCTGAAGAGCTCATACCTGCAACTGAGCGAAGGCATGCCCAAGGTCTGGAACATGAAAATGGTCTATCCAATGAACTTCCGCGTCCGCTACAGCGGCAAGATCCTCATCGAGTCCATGTGATATTCGGAACCGCCGCGCGCCATGATCAGCGAAGAGACGCTTAAAAAGATCCGCAAGCTGGAAATCATCTCCCGCAAAGCGGCGCGGGACATTTTCGCCGGACAGTACCACTCGGCCTTCAAGGGCCGGGGCATGGAATTTTCCGAGGTCCGCGAATACCAGTTCGGCGACGACATCCGCTTCATCGACTGGAACGTCTCCTCGCGCCTGGGCCGGCTGTTCGTCAAGCAGTTCGTGGAAGAGAGGGAGCTGACGATCATCCTGGCCATCGACCTGTCGGCGTCGCTGCAGTTCATCTCTTCGCGCAAGAGCAAAAAGGACATTGCCGTCGAGCTGTCGGCCCTGATCGCTTTCACGGCCATGCTCAACAACGACAAGGTCGGATTGTTGATCTTCACCGACCGGGTGGAGGTTTTCATTCCGCCCAAGAAAGGCCGCACCCATCTGCTGAGGCTGATCCGCGACATCAGCGAATTCCAGCCGCAAGGCCGGGGTACGGCGATTGGCGGCGCCCTGGCCTACCTGACATCGCTGCTCAAGAAAAAAGCCGTGGTCTTTCTGATTTCCGATTTTCTGGACGACAATTTCGCCACGGCGCTAAAAATCGCCGCCCGCAAGCACGACCTGATCGCCATCGCCATCCGCGACCGCCGGGAGCTGGCGCCGCCGCGACGCGGGATATTCCGGCTCAGGGACCTGGAGAGCGGGGAGGATTTCAACGCCGATTTCGGCCGCGCCACCGTCCGCTCGGCCTTCCAGGATATCAACCGCAGCCGCTCCGAGAAGTTGAATGACTTATTCCATAAACACGCCATCGATGCCATTACCATCCACTCGGACACCGATTACGAGAAGCCGCTGTTCGACCTCTTTTTGAAGCGCCGGCACAAATTCGCCCGATGAAAGCGCTGCGCCTGTTCTGCATCCTGCTGGCGGCCGTTGCGGCGCGCCCGCTCGACGCCGCCCAGGTGACCCTGACCGCCTCCACCCTGACCGCGACCGTCGGCGAACAGGTGGAACTGCGCCTGATCGCGCGCAGCCTGGAAGCCGTCGATGAAATGAGGGTTTCCCTGCCGGCCGGGGATTTCGAGGTCCTTCGCCGCCAAAGCCAGCCGATGATCCGGACCACCGATTGGCGCACCTTCGAACACGTGCTCACCATCGCTTTTTTCAAGACCGGGGAGTTCGCGGTCGGACCGGTGACGATCGAGCTCCTGGCCGCCAAAACGGTCATCGAAAAAGAACAAAGCAACGCCGTCACCATCAAGGTCCGTTCGCTACTCGGCGCCGACGACCGGGACATCAAGCCCTTGAAAAAGCCGCTGACCATTCCCGGCAACCCGCTGCACCTGTTGAAATATGCCGCCGGCGCCGGCCTGATCCTGCTGCTGGCCGTTGGGCTGCTACTGCTCAGGCGCAAATGGCGAAAGAAGTCCCTCGGCGGGGAAATCGTCCTGCCGGAGCCCGAGATCGAACTGGAACAGCGCGTCAACGAGTTGTGGCAGCGGCGCTTGACCCAAAAGGGTGAGCACAAATTGTTTTTCATCCGCCTGGGAGAGATCATCAAGGGCTTCCTGAACCGCGCCTACGTCTTCAACGCCGACGATCTCACCAGCACCGAAGTCATGGCCCGGCTCGGGGGCGGCGAAAAGGACGTGGACCTGGTGGCCTGTTTTAAAACCATTTTCACCCGGGCCGACCTGGTCAAATTCGCCGAGCAAGTACCGGGGACTTCGGCCATCGACTCCCTGGCCCAGAGCATCGCCATAATGATCGAAAAATATAAAAAAAGACGCAGCCTGGCAAACGAGGCGAACCGTGTTCAGACTGGCCGCTAAATACTACCTGCTGCTCCTGCTCCTGTGGCCGCTGCTGGCGTGGTGGAACCGCTTCGTGAACCGCTCGGGCCGACGCCACGTCAGCTTCGCCGCGAAAAAACTGTTGCCAGAGGCGCCGCAGACCTGGAAGATGGCGCTGCTGCAAAACCTGAACCGCGTCAAGATCGCCTCCTGGCTCCTCCTCGTCCTGGCCCTGGCCCGGCCGCAGCTGCTCAATACCTACCAGGTGGAGGAGCAGAAAGGCATGGATATCCTCCTGACCCTGGACATTTCCGGTTCGATGGCCTCCGTCGATTTCAAACCCAAGAACCGGCTGGAAGTGGCCAAGGAAGTCATTACCGCCTTCATCGAGAAGCGCCGCAGCGACCGCCTGGGGCTGGTCATTTTCGCCGCCACCTCCTACACCAAGTGCCCGCTGACCGTCGATTACGACATGCTGAAATATTATCTGCAGGATACGGAATTCGGCGAACTGGAGGACGGGACGGCCCTGGGCATGGCCCTGGCCACCTCGGTCAACCGTATCCAGAATTCCGGAGCCAAGACCAAGATCATCATCCTGCTCACCGACGGCGTGAACAACCGCGGCGAGATCGACCCGCGCGAGCCGCCAGTACGTCATGGTCAACGTCGAGATCGACGAGGCGCTGCTGCAGGAGATCGCCAAGACCACCGGCGGTCTTTACTTCCGGGCCATTGACCGCGATTCACTGCAGACCATCTTCGCCGAGATCGACCGCTGGGAAAAGACAAAGATCAAGGTCAGGAATTACTCCGAAAGCACCGAATTGTTTCCTTACTTTCTGGCCCTGGGGCTGCTGCTCCTGTTGGCGGTCGAAGCCGCCCGCCGTTCCTTCCTGCGCACCCTGCCCTGAAAATAAATTGATTGTTTCAGCTTGAAAATTAATCCAATTAAGATTATTATTATCTTGGAGAGATCGATGAAAAATATAAAATATGTCGTTTATCGGGAAGATAAATATTATGTATCCCAATGTTTGAACGTCGATGTTTCCAGCTTCGGAACTACGCTCGACGTGGCTGTGGCCAATTTGAAAGAGGCGTTGGAATTATATTTTGAAGATAATAAAAAATCGGTCGATTTTCGCTCCATTCAAGAGGTGGTGCTCGGCGAAACCCGGGTCCATGCCTAAGCTTTATTCTTCCAAGTGGATTATCACGGTTCTTGAACACCACGGGTTCATGCTCAGTGGCCAGCGCGGCAGCCACAAGAAATTCCGCAAGGGCGATAAAACAGTAATTGTCCCCGATCCGCGCCACGAAATCCCCATGGGAACTTTCCATTCCATTCTACGCCAGGCCGGATTACAAAAAAGCGATTTCGAAAAGTAAATCGCCCCGAAGAGTTAACTGCATCCAGGAACTGAGATAGTCTTGCATATCTCTTAGTCCTTGAAAAATTATAGATTTGGCATGTATTCAAGTAAATTGAAACTATTGTCATTTAATATTTCTTCGGAAAACTTCTTAGGTTGAATCCCACTCAAAAAATAATAAACATCCTTATATATAGCCTCAATATATTTTAAAAGATTTTGGTGAATTGGAATAATTTTCCCATTATGAATAATTTTGGATCTCAGTCCATATAACCTTCCCATATTAAATGTTTTTTGAATGCCTACTAGGGGAAGGTTATATATCTTACCTAAAATCTGATTTATTGATTGAATATCTGTATTATTAGACATTGCAATAATTTCTAGTGCAATCCAATACTTCAGAAATGCATCAACGCCAGAATCAAAATTTGCATTTTTAAACCACCGCAAAGACAATAAAAATCTGTTTTTTTCATCTTCTGGTTTTTGAAGAATAAATTTATTAACTAAAAATATATTATTAAACTTTTCTTCATTTAAATCTGGAGAAGGGAAAAACAAAGGATTTTCGCACCTTGCTGCAGAAGCCGAAACTTGATTGTCAGAAATTCCATAAACATTTTCAAAAATGAGCTCATGTGCAATATTTCTTCCAAAAAATAAAATCAATAAACCTAGATAGATATCAACCTTTTCTTTAATAACTGCTTCATTCCAATTTGCACTATTTTTATCAAAAGGGGTAATTATTAATAAATAAACATCCTCATTACTTATGGCTCTTTTAATTTTTGTTTGATCAAAACGAAATTTTCCTTCCGGTAAAAAATCGATTTTAGCATCCTTTGTATCTAAATAACTAAATTTCCCAAATAAAAATACTAATCTTATTTCATCTAAATCCAATATTTTTTCAATAAACTGTAATTTATTTCTATTTAAAAAAATTCGATACCCAGAAATCCAAATATTTCTAATAATCTTTTTTTCTACCCAATCAGATGGAACATATTGTACAAATGTGAATTTATTTTGATTTTCTTTTTTCCCAACTCTCCATTTGTGTTTTTTCTTCATAATATAATTTCTATTTTTTATTCAATGATGGAAGAATTTGTTTGATATTCACTAAAGCAGTTTTTATTTCCTCTAATTCTTTCAATAAATCTTCGTTAAAATTTGTACTACATTCAAAGTAGAATTGCTTGATATCTAATTTAATCCAATTCTCATGATTTTTTCTATCTAAACCGTCAATATGATTGATACGAACATTATATTCAGTCGCAAGCTTTTTTTCGGGACTCATGAAAGCGGGAAAACTATCAAGATAAAATTTTAACTCTTGTCCCGGAGCTAAAAATGATATGCCATTTCGAAATGCTGGCAAATCGGAGAACTTGATTTTATCTTTAGTAATATTTATTTCTGGAAAAAAAACTATTTTTATATTGAGTGCAGGAACCACTGAAATATTTTTTATTGCCAAATTAACTATGGATCCACGTTGAGGGAAATCAAAATATACAATAACAGAAGATGAAGCCTGTATTCTAGTTATTTTTCTATTATAATTTGCGATCTGCCAAGTTTTTACTACATATATGACTAGAGCAATTAAACTCATAATTTGAACAATATTTAATACTAAATTCATTATCTCTCCTCCACGATTTTTATCTCCGCTTCTGTTATTCCGTACAATTCATAAACAAGGCAATCGATCTTTTGGTCCAGGATAGCGATCTGTTTTTTATATATGCTTCTTTCACTCTCAAGCCGTGAATCATGATATTTCTTTTGCAGATCGAGCATAGTTTCCACTATCTCAATCATACAATCATGTGTTTTTTTATCTTCTTTACTCGAAAAATTGATTGTCCGAATCGGCGATCGGTCAACAAATATTGCCGAGAAATTAAAAGAACTTCCTTGGAGATCTGTGCAAACGCTATGAATAAAAAATCGAATTAATGAAGAATTTAATAATCCTAGAAGATAAAGATCGGGTTTTGCAATTAAGTATGTTTTATTATTTGCATAAAGATTTAGAGTGTCATAGGCAAACCTTGCATCCCCCGCTATTTCTGGCCACATGATTTTTGGTTTTTCGAATTCTTTGAAGTAGTCAATCGTGTCCTGAATCTCATACCAATGATAAGCTCCAGGCTTTCGACCTTTCCATTCCTTGCCTTTATAGTTATTGGGTTTGGGCATTAAACGGTCTTTGAATGGCAATAGATAATTTTCAATGGCCGGATATTTTTTAATATCGATCCCGTGTCTGGTAAAGATAAGGTATTTATCGCTAACCGGTTGTTGGTATCTCTTAATATCCCTACCCGCTAAAAACGGCTTTATAATCTCTTTGGATTTCAGATCTTCTTTAATCAACCTTTTTTTGGTCGATTCGTCTATCACAAAGGCCTCGTTCAAACCGGTTTTGATGCCATAATAAATTTTGCCATCTACATATTCGCCCAGAGTGACTGCGCACCGCGATTCGACCATGGTCTTCAATTTCTGCAGCAATGCCTGCGCATCGGCACCGGCTAACGCCCAGCCGGCATCATCCAATTGCTCTACATCAATCTTGAATTTATTCGCCTCAACATAGGCGGACAAGTCGCCGAACAACAATGTTTTCATATTAACCGCGTCAATTGTAGGGACAGGTCGCGACCTGTCCCTACCGATATCTTCCCGGTCGTGATTCTTCACCAGCAAAATGCACGGGTAAGTCGTGGCTTTTTCAAAGACCGGCAGGTCGCCGAAATCGATGATCTCCAAGATTTCCTTGCTTTTCAGAAAACGCCGCAACGGTTCGCCGTAACCGGCCCGCATCCACTTGTTGGCCACAATGATGCCGAACAAACTATTTTTCTTTAAGAGGCCCATCCCCTTTTCTATGAAATAAGCATACAGATCGGCCACGCCGTGATAGACCCGATAATGGGCTGATAAATATTCCTTGTATTCACCCAGCCCCTCCTGGCGCACATAGGGCGGGTTGCCGATTACGGCATCAAAACCGCCGTTTTCAAATACTTCAGGAAATTCCTTTTCCCAATCAAAGACATTGAGCCGGCGCGTCACTTCCTCATCAGAGAAAAGATCCTTCTGTAGGGAATCATAGAAATCAGACCCGATCAAGGAATTACCGCACTTGATATTATCAGATAAGTTGGGCAGCAACTTGATGTCTGAGTATTTGAACAAATATCCGGTCGATTCTCGGTTCTCGCCTTCCAACAGTTTCAACAGCAACGAAAGTTTGGTCACCTCGACCGCCTGACGGTCGATATCCACTCCATAAATATGCTTCTGCAGGATGCGCTGCTTTTCGCCAATGGTCAGCCGGTATTCGTTTTGCTTTACCAAGTAGATCCGGTTCTCCTTCAACGAGCGCCGCAGGATTTTTTCATCTCGTTCAACCATAGGGGTAGGTCGTGCCGTGCCTTTACCCTTCAATCCAGAGTAATATTCCAGGTACGCATCCAGCATGCATTGGTAAGCAGCAATCAGGAATGATCCCGAACCGCAAGCTGGGTCAAGGGTTTTGATCTGTGGAATTGCAACTTCTGCAATATCGCCTTTCTTCACGGAATCTCTGTTTTTAAGTAATTCCCCTATCGTGTTTTTGACAATGTAATCAACAATATACTTTGGTGTGTAATAGACCCCACCGGCCTTGCGCACTTCAGGTTTTTCCTCTACTCTGGCTTGATGCCCGGCGGTCAGATGGATGGTTTTACCCAGGAACTGCTCGTAAATATTACCCAGAATCTCGACCGGTAGCACGGAAAACTCGTAGGGCGATTCGGGATAATACAAATCTTTGATAATTTCCCTGAACACCTTGTCGTCAATCTTCAGTTTTGGTGTCAGCTGGTCGGTCTTGAAATCGAAAATCCCGGAATTGTATTTGGCGTCCGCCTGGGCGAACAAAGAAACCAATTGCGGGTAAATTTCCTTTTTATTTTCCAAAATCGTTTGCAATCGCCCGTATTTTTCCATGTCGCGATCTTCGGCGATACGCAGGAAAATGATGCGGTCGATGGTCTTCTGTACCGAGTCGTTTAATTCGTAAATGGATAGATCGGGATTGCGCAGGGCAATCGACTTGGCGATGGTTTCGCGCCATTTTTCGATCAGCTTAAGGAACTCTTTGTCAACTTCCGATGTCCCTTTCTTGCGCTTGTTTTCCTCGACATAGCGGTCGAAACTTCCTTTCCAGATGGCCTCCTTGGAAAAAGTGTCAAAAATGAAATCCCAGTTTTTCAAATAATCTTTATATCCGCAGTAAAAAACGCGGCCGACCGATGAGCTGTCACGTTGATCGGGCTTGATGCGCGTGTCATAAATGGCGAGTTCCTCGAAATCGGTCAGGATCGACAATGGCAGTTTCGCCGTATAGGCATAACGCCGCAGTTGGAATGCGGCAGCAAGGTCATTCTTGACATCCACCGATGGTTTTTTGGCTTCGACGAAAAATTTCCGGACACCACCGACGCGGAAGCAATAGTCGGGGGCTTTGATACGGCCGGAAATCTCTAAACGGTCTTCGCGAGTCACTTCGCGATACTGCTCGGAATGCCCCTGCTCGTTGGCGATGTCCCAGCCCAGGAGGGCGAAAAATTTGTCGATGAAATCGACCCGGGCCTTGGCTTCGTCATAACCGCCGCCCATGTATTGACGGATATTGTTTTCAAAAAGTCCGATCAGTCCTTCTAGTCGCTCCCGATTCTTATCCATTACATTCATCTCTCACATTTATTTTATAATATTCAATATATCGTTTCGGCCAAATGATTGCAAACGATTTGTCGTTTTCAGTATATCTCGATTTTCAGCAGCCGGCACTCGATTGGGCCGTTGAAGAGGATGAAGCGGCGCGCGGGTTTCAGACCAATTGCCTGAATAAGATCCAGGTTGCCGCACAGAACGTAGGCGGTCGAACCCTGGCAGCGCGTTTTCAGAAAATCGCCGAATTCCTTGTACAAGAAACGCGTGGGTTCCAATTCACCGACGCGGATGCCATAGGGCGGGTTGCAGATGATGGTGGCAGCGTGGATTTCCGGCAGGTCGCGGAAATCCCTGCGCTCCAGCACCAGGCCGCGGCTCCCCGGGAGTTCGCTCAGGTTGCGCCGGGCGGCATCGATGCTCGGGCGGTCGGAATCGCTGCCGCGGATCAGCCCGGCGGGCATTTCCCGGACCGCGGCATCGCACTCGCGGCGTACCTCGTGCCAGACCGCGGCGGCAAAATCGGGCAAATGCTCAAAGCCGAAGCGGTCCTTTTTAAAAGCCGCCGGTAGCCGGCAATAATGCATGAACGCCTCAGTCACGATGGTCCCCGAGCCGCACATCGGGTCGACCAGCGGCCTTTCCCCCTGCCAGCCGCTCAGGCGCACGATGGCCGCCGCCAGCGTTTCCTGCAGCGGCGCCGCGACCGACTGCCGGCGGTAGCCGCGGCGGTGCAGCGAACCGCCGGAAGTGTCCAGGCTGATGAGCGCCTGGTCGCGGCGAATGACCAGGTTGATCCAGACGTCGGGATGCTCGGTGTCCACGTCGGGGCGGCGACCGCTGCGGGCGCGGAAATAGTCGGCAACGGCGTCCTTCAGGCGCAGGACGGCATAATGGGAGTGAGAAATTTTGCTGTCGGAGACATGGGCGAACACGGCAAAAGTTTTCTCCGGGGAAAGGATCCTTTCCCACTCAATCGCCTGGGCGGAATCGTACAGCACCTGCTCGGCCGGACATGGGAACGCGGCGAGCGGTGCCAGCACCCGCGAAACCAGCCGCGAACTGTAATTGACCCGGTACAGCCCGGCGGCATCGGCGCGGAAATACAGGCCGCCGCCGCCGTCCTCGATGTCGTAAGCGCCGAGCTCCGCCAGTTCCGCGGCCGCCAACTCGGCAAGCCCGCGGGCCGCCTGGGCGAAAAAGCGGCAGTCTTTTTGATACGCGAACATGGGCGGGCCCGAAATTATGAGACCACCCGGCCGGTCGTCAATTGGCGACCTGGGTCTTTAAAAAAGCTAGGACCTTGGCCGGGTCGTGGCCCTTGTCCTTTTCTAATACTCCGGTGGACTGGGCGCAGAGCAGGCGGCCGGCTTTGTCCAGCACCGCCAGGGCCGGGTAGCCAAAATCCTTGACCCGGTAGAGGTCGACCAGGTCACGGTTCAGCGGCTCTGCCGGCTTTTCGCCGATGTCGACCAGCAGCACGACATAGCGCTCGGCCAGGATTTTTTTAATTGCCGCATCGGCTGCAAAAAGTTCATGCAAGCGGTGGCACCAGGGGCACCAGTTGCCGCCGAACATCAGCAGGATGTCTTTATTTTCCGCCCCGGCCATTTTCACCGTGGCGGCGATCTGTCCTTTCACGTCGGCCCCGGGATCATAGATGTCCGGACCATACTTGCCTTGGTTGGCGGCCGGCAGGACGGCGGCCAGCAGCACCAGCGCGGCGGCCAGGACCAGCCAGAGTATCTGCCTGCCTTCCAGTCTGTCGTGTTTCATCGGGTGTACCTCCCAGAAAAAAATTAATTTTAAATTAAAAAAAAATCAATGTCAAAATGAAAAAGGCAAAATTCTTTTCCCCTTGACGCGATTGACAAAAAATATCATATCAGCTAAACATTATTCTTGTCAGAAGCCCAAATGACCGAAAAAATTTATCAATCCGACTCCTATTGCCGCGAAAGCACGGCGCGGGTCATTGGCTGCGAATGCCGCGGGCAAAAATTCTTTGTCCGCCTCGACCGCACCATCTTCTGCCCGGAAGGCGGCGGCCAGCCCGCCGACCTGGGGACCATCAATGGCTTGCCGCTGCTGGCATTGGCCGGCGAAAACGACGACGTCATCCATGTGCTGGACCGGGATCCCGGCCCGGGCGAGGTCAGGCTGCAACTCGATTTTTCGCGCCGTTACGACCACATGCAGCAGCATACCGCCCAGCACCTGCTCTCGCAGGTCATGCTTAACCTTTTTAGCGCCCAGACCCTCTCCTTCGCCATCGGCCCGGAGCATTCCTCAATCGAGATCGGGCGCCCGGCGCTGAGCGAAGATGAAATCAAGGCCCTGGAGGCGGAATGCGCCGCCGCGATCTTCGCCGCCCTGCCCGTCCGTGTCTTTTTCAGCGAGGACATTGCCTCGCTGCACCTGCGCAAACCCCCCAAGCGCCCGGGGCGCATACGGGTGGTCGAGATAGAGGGATTGGACCAGTCGGCATGCGGCGGCACCCATCTCAAAAACAGCGCCGAGATAGGCTTGCTCAAGATCATCCGCAACGAACGCGTGCGCGCCAACATCCGCCTTTACTACGCGGCCGGATATCGCGCCTTACGCGACTACCAGCTGAAGCACGAGATCGCCCGACGTCTGCAGCGCCTCGTCACCCTCCCCTTGGCGGAAATTCCCGGGCAAGTGGAAGCTTGGATCGCTGAAAAAGACGGGCTGCGCCGGGCCCTGAAAAAAGCGCAGCGCCGCGAGCTGGAAAACGAGATCGTCGCCGCAGCCGCCAACGACGCCGTCCTCGTCATCCGCGAGTTCACCGGCCTGGACAGCGCCGAAATGCGCTTTTTCGTCCTGGGGCTGATGAAGCAGGGCAAGCACGTGCTGGCCTACACGCAAGACCCGCAACAAAATATCATCATCGGTCGCGGCCGGGGTGATGGCGACCTGCGCACGATCAGCGCCCCTTTGTTCGCCTTGCTGGGCGGCAAGGGAGGCGGCCGGAAAAACCTGCTCGAGGGCCGCGGAGGCGATTTCTCGCGGCTGGACGAGGCCGTCGCCCTGCTGCGCTCCGCCCTGGCCTAAACCGCCCGCCTATTTGCAAATAGCGCGATTTTCAATATAATAGCCTATGCCGGAAAAGGAGAAATTCATGGAAGAAAAAATCAAAGCCAAGATCATGGACGAAAAAAAGATGAAGCGCACCTTTCTGCGCCTGGCCATGGAAATACTGGAGCGGAACCGCGAGGCCGAAAACCTGGTGCTGATCGGCATCCAGACCAAGGGCGTTTTCGTGGCCCGCCGCATCCAGCAGCTGATCAAGGAGCTGGAAAAGATCGACATCCCCCTGGGCATCCTCGACATCACCATGTTCCGCGACGACCTGCACAAACACGAGAAGCAGCCGGCGGTGAAAAAAACCCAGATCGATTTCAGCATCGAGGACCGGGACATTGTCCTGATCGACGACGTGGTGTTCACCGGCCGCACCATCCGCGCCGCCATGGATTCGATCTTCGAACTGGGCCGGCCGGCATCGGTGCAGCTGGCCGCCTTCATCGACCGCGGCCACCGCGAAATGCCCATCTGCCCCGACTTCAAGGGGAAATACCTGCCCACGTCGCGCCGCGAAAGGGTGAAGGTGATGCTGGAGGAGATCGACGGCCAGGACCAGGTCCTGATCATGGAACCGACGAGATTCTAGCATGAGAGAGAAAACCTTCCGGCAGAACCACCTGCTCGGCATCGAGCAACTGAGCGTCGCCGACATCGAGACGATACTGGAAACGGCCGAGGCCTTCATCGAGGTCTCCACCCGCGAGGTCAAAAAGGTACCGGCCCTGAAGGGCAAGACCGTGGTCAACCTGTTCTTCGAAAACTCGACCCGCACCCGCAGCTCGTTCGAGATCGCGGCCAAGCGCCTGAGCGCCGACCTGATCAATTTCAACTCCTCCGTTTCGAGCCTGAAAAAAGGCGAAACGCTCAAGGATACCGTCCTGACCCTGGAGGCGATGAACCCGCACATCATCGTCATCCGCCACTCGGCCTCGCAAAGGCTCCACACCCTGCGCAAGCTGAAAATCGCCATCGTCGGCGACATCCTGCACTCGCGCGTGGCCCGCTCCAACATCATCCTGCACCAGAAATTGGGCAACGAGATCGCCCTGATCGGCCCGCCGTCGCTGGTGCCGCGCGAATTTGAAAAAATGGGCGCCCAGGTCTATTACGACATCCGCCGCGGCGTCAAGGGAGCCGACGCGGTGATGATGCTGCGCGTCCAGGAGGAACGCGGCGCCAGGAACTATTTTCCTTCCATCCGCGAATACCGCAACCGCTTCGCCATCAGCCGCGACATTTTTTCGCTGGCCAAGAAAACGGCCATCCTGATGCACCCGGGGCCGATCAACCGCGACGTGGAGATCGAGACCTCGATGGCCGACTCGGAGCAGTCGGTCATCCTGCAGCAGGTGACCAACGGCATCGCCGTGCGCATGGCCGTGCTTTATCTTTTGAAAGGAGACGTCCATGAAGCTCTTAATTAAGAACGGCCGCCTCGTCGACCCGGCCGGCGCCATCGACCGCGACATGGATATCCTGATCGAGAACGGCAGGTTCAAGGAGATCGCCAAATCCATAAAAAAATCGAGCGGCTGCCCGACGATCGACGCCACCGGGCTGATCGTGGCGCCGGGATTTGTCGACATGCACACCCACCTGCGCGAACCGGGGCAGGAGAACAAGGAATCGATCGAAAGCGGCTCAGCTGCGGCCGCCCGCGGCGGTTTTACGTCCATCGCCTGCATGGCCAATACCGAGCCCGTCAACGACAACCGCTCGGTCACCGAATTTATCATCGCCCGCGCCAAACGGGTCGGCCTGGTCAACATTTTCCCCATCGCCGCCGTCTCCAGGGGGCAGCTGGGCGAGAACCTGGTGGAGATGGCCGACCTGGTCGAGGGCGGCGCCGTGGCTTTTTCCGATGACGGCCATTGCGTGATGAAAGCCGACCTGATCCGCAAGGCCCTAGAATACGCCAATATGCTCGACGTGCCCATCATCGAGCACCCGGAAGACCATTCAATCTCGGCCGAGGGCCAAGTCAACGAGGGCTTCATTTCCTACAAGTACGGGCTGCGCGGCATCCTGAAAGCCGCCGAAGAGGTGATCGTGGCCCGCGACTTGATCCTGCAGGAGCGCATCCGTTCGCGGCTGCACCTGACCCACATTTCCACCGCCGGCTCGGTGGAGCTGATCCGCAACGCCCACCGGATGAAAACCCCGGTCAGCGCCGACGCCACGCCGCACCACCTGCTGCTCAACGAGGAGCTGGTCCAGACCTACAACACCGTCTACAAGGTGAAGCCGCCGCTGCGCAGCGAAAACGACCGCCTGGAGCTGATCCGCGGCCTCCAGGACGGCACCATCGACTGCATCGCCTCGGACCATGCCCCGCACACCCGCGACGACAAGGACAAGGAGTTCGAGTTCGCCCCGTTCGGGGTCATCGGCCTGGAAAGCACGTTCGCGGTCATCCACGACCGCCTGGTGCGCAGCAGGCAACTGACCGTCACGCGCATGGTCGAACTGCTCGCCACCAACCCGGCCCGCGTGCTCGGGCTCAAGGACCGCGGCCGCGTCAAGGCGGGCTTGCCGGCCGATCTGACCATCCTCAACCTGAAAAAACGCTTCAAGATCGAGGAGAAGGATTTCCGCTCCAAGGCCAACAACTGCCCGTTCCTGGGCTGGGAAGGGCTGGGGACGGTGGAACATACGATCGTGTCCGGCAACATCGTCTACAGCCGCAAGGACCGCTGACCTCGGTATACGGTATACGGCTGACGGCGTAAGGGAAGAAAAGAAATCCCTGAAATTGTAACTACAAGAGAACTCGGTGTAAGTTAAAAGGTTTACGATTTACGTTAAATGCATTTTGCCGAAATATTTCGGGAAAATGCTGTTACCGTACACCGTCAACCGTGTACCGTAAACCGAATACTTTTTTTAGGTTAATGGCAGGTGCTGCAGGAGTGGCTCGAACAGCTGCCGCAGGAATGGGACGATTTAGAAGAGCCGGCGCGCTCTGCCTTGCCCCCGGATGATATGGCGCAGCAGGAGACCAGTTTCTTCACTCGGGCGCTGCCGCATTTTTCGCATTTGACCGCAGCGGCGGCCGAGAGCGAGCGCAGGAATTTTTCGAAAACCCGGCCGCACTTCTGGCATTTATAGTCATAGATAGGCATTTCTTTCACCTCGAGACATTATTTTAACGCAAATTTGGCTATCGTTCAACAGGGAATGGGATCAGAATCAAATGTAGGGGTTCAATATAGTCACAATATGGTTTCAGCAAGCTTAGTAATCTGCTGAAACCATATAGTGTGACTATACTAACACTAGATGTTTTTGGCGACTTTCTGAATGGCCAAAAACATAGTGTTAGTACGAGATCAATTGAGATCATATTGAACCCCTACATCCTGATTGAATTCAAATGATCTACTGTTTTACCGCGCCATCAAGCAATTTGACGATCTTGCTGGAGAGCATGTCGACCACGGCCGGTTCGCCCTTCTCGAGATTGTAGTAGATGTAGGCCGAACTCAGGACGGTGTCCTTGTTGAAGACATGTTTGGGGCGATTGTCGCTCAGGTAACCGTTGGCCTGGCGGAAAATGAAGATATCCTGGTCCCTGAGGGCCAGAAATCTCGCGTTCAGGGCGGCCATTTTCACTCCGTAATCGGCATAGAGCTTTTCCAGTTGCGACATCAGCACAGCGGCCTCCGGCTTGTCCTTGGCCAGCGCGGCGGCTTCGGCGGCACATTGGTCGAACGCGGCCAAGATCTCGTCCACGATCACCTTTCCGGCATCGGCCGGGACTGCGGCCTTCTTCTCGGCCGAGGCCACCGGCGCCTGGGGCGTTTCCGATTTTTTACCGCAGGCTATGACCAAAGCCAAGACGACGCACAAAAGAACCAGCCGCAACATTTTTTTATTCATCGGCATCCTCCTTGATGATCACTGGTTGGGTCGGGACTGATCTCGCCGGCACCGACGATGACGTCGTTGTCGTAGAACACGGCGAACTGGCCCGGGGTCACCGCCCTGACCGGTTCCTTGAAAACGGCGCGGATGAGCGCCGGCGACACTTCACTTATCTCCGCCTCATGGCCGTGAAGCTGGTAGCGGACCTTCACCGACAATTTTTCGCCAACAATGAGCGGCCGCCAGAAGACCGGCTTGGCCGCGGTCACGGATCCAGAAAGCAAATCTCTTTCGTCCCCAAGGATGACGGTTTTAGCGGCTATGTCGCGGCCGACCACATACAGCCTGCGGTCCGAAGCATGGCCGGTGCCGCGGCGCTGGCCGACAGTGAAATGGATGGCTCCCTTATGGTGGCCAATCGTGTTTCCTTGCGTGTCCAAAATATCGCCGTCTATGAAATTCCCCGGGAGATGGCGGGAGAGATAGGCGCTTAAGGTTTCCCCCTGCAGAAAGCAAACATCCTGGCTTTCCTCGGGATTGGCCAGCGGCAGCCCGGCCACTTTCGCCCTCACCTGCTGGATGGTCAAGGAAGCGATGGGAAAAAGGACTCTGTACAGTATGGCCGGCTCTATCATGGCCAGGAAATAGATCTGCGACTTGCAGCGGTCGATGGGTTCTTTCAGAAACCATTGTTTTTTAAGGAAAACCTTGTCGGCGTAATGGCCGCTGGCAAAAAGGCTGCCGCGGGAATTTTTTTCCGCCTCGGCCAGCAGCAAACCGAACTTGACCTGACGGTTGCAGACCACGCACGGGTTCGGGGTCTGGCCGCTCCGGTAGGACTCTAAAAAATACGTTAAAACCTTTTCCCGGAAGGCGTGGCGCAGATCGCTCACATGCCAGGGGACGGCTACAGCCCGGGCCAGGTTCTCAATTTTGGCCAGTTTTTCATCCTCGTTGGCCAATCCGAGGCGCATGGTCAGGGCCCGAACTTCATAGCCCTGCTCCCTGAGCAGGAGCACGGCGGCGGTGGAGTCCTTGCCGCCGCTGAAAGCGACGGTCACGGCCCCAAGGTTGCCGCTCCCTACCGGCACGGGAAGGTCTCCTCGAGAAAGGAACGGGCTTCCTTGAAATCCTGGCTGAGGAAAATGCGCCGTTTCCAGGAGCGTGCGCCGGGGCGGCTGAGCAGCAGGAAGCGGGTGAAGGCCTTGAGCTTGCCCAGGCGCTTTCTCTCCGGGTAATGCTCCTCGATCAGATCCCCCAGGCGCCGGACATACCCTCCCAAGTCCTCTTCTTCGGTCGTTTGCCCGGCGATCTCGCGGAACAGGTAGGGATTGGCCAGGGCCCCGCGGCCGATCAGCACTCCGTCGACGATTTGCAATTTTTCCAAGGCGAAGGCGACGGTCATGATGTCGCCGTTGCCCAGCAGCGGGATGCGCAGGTTCTCCTTGACGGCCGCGGCCAGGTCCCAGTGGGCGCTGCCGGTATAGCCTTCGCTCTTCAAACGGAAATGGACGGAAACAGCGTCGGCGCCCTGTTCCTCGATGATGCGGGTCGTCTCCATGACGTTCACTTGGTTGAACCCGAGGCGGACCTTGACCGTCAGCGGCAAATGGGTGCTGCGGCGGACGGCGGCCACCACCGTTGCCAGGCGCGGCAGGTCGAGCAGCAGGCCGGCGCCGGCGCCCGAGCGCACCACCTTGGGAACCGGGCAGCCCATGTTCACGTCGATGCCGGCAAAAGCCGTCTCGGCCGAAACGATGGCCGCGGCTTCGGCCAGGGGTTCGGGAGCGGCACCGAAAAGCTGGATGAACTGCGGGGCGCGGGTTTCCAGGCCGGCGATCATTTCCAGGGTGCGGCGGTTGCGGCGCCGCAGCCCCTCGGCGGCGATCATCTCCGAGACCATCAGGCCGCAGCCGCCCATTTCGTCCATGAGCCGGCGCAGAACCTGGTCGGTCAGCCCGGCCATGGGGGCCAGGACCGTGGGTTGTTCCAGGGATAAAGTGCCGATCTTCAACATAGAACGATTATACCATGGCTTTCCTTCGTGACGCGTGACAACACAAATCATCCACCAGTCCTGGTGGATTTGATTTGTTTGTCCCCAAAGGGGACGCGAAATGCGTAACATGTAAAGAAGAAGAAAGAAGCTTAATAAGATTAAATTTCCCAATCACAAATCCTAAATTCCAAATAAATTCCAAGTTCCAAATTCCAATGTCCTAAACGAAGACATTAAAGATTTCTTCCTGTAGGGAACGCAGATCTGCGTTCCCTACCACAAGCAGATCTCTTGCAATATATTTAATTTCCATCTTCGTTTTGGTCATTTGGTCATTGGAATTTGGTGCTTGTTTGTGATTTGGTGCTTGGGATTTTGAATTTTACTTCTTACTAGTCACTCGTTACTTGTCACTTATCACTATTTGATCAACGCATTAAAATACTTGTTCAAAACCTCTAATTCTGGATCGGCCAAAACCTGCAAATGGCCCCGAATGTGGCGCAAGGTGCGGGGAATGTAGCGCGCGTAGGCGGGGTGCCGGCGCTCGTGGATCTGATAGGCGAAGGTGCCAAGGGCTTTGATGTTGCGCTGAAGGGCGGTCAGGCGCAGCTGGCGCAGTTCCCGGTCAATGCCGCTCGCGACCAGGTTGGGAAACAGCCTGGCCCGCGCCGCCCCCAAGTCCAGGTACGAATCGAAGGCCAGTGAAACGAGGTCGTACCAGCGGGGAGCCAGGAGCGAATCCTGGCAATCGACCATAATGATCTCGTTCCCCCTGACCAGCAGGTTGCGCGAGTGGAAATCGCGGTGGGCGAAGACGCACTCGGGCGCGATGGCATCGACAAGTACCCCAAGGCCCTGGCGCAACCCGACTTCGCTACAGCCCCGGACCGGCCAATAGGAAAAGAAATGGGTGACAAAAAAATCCATTTCCCATTTTTGCCGGGCGCGGTCAAGGCAGATCTTGGCCAGTGCCGGCGGCACGGCGGCAAGCCTGCCCAGGATATCCCGGCACTGATCCAGAAGGCATTGGCGCTCGCTGCGGGCGCGCTCGCGCCATGCCTTCTGCAGCAGCAGGTCGCCGGCGTCTTCCTGGATCACCACCTGGTTGCCGAGAACCTCCTCGATAACGGGGACGCGCAGCCTGTGACTGCGGTAAATTTCATGGACGGCCAGGAACCGTTTTACTTCGGCCGGAGCCGGCTCGGGATAGACCATGGCCACCCGGGTGGTTTTGCCTTGGCTGATGCGGAAAAAACGCCGCTGCGAAGCCTCGGAGCGGATCGGCTGCAATCGCGCCCCGGGCCGGCTGGCAAGAAATTTCAGCAGCGCTTCGGGAAGTTTCGTTTCATTGGGCATTGGTTTTTCCGACTCAATTATCGCACAAGCGGCCGGAAGCGGCAAATTGCCGGCGCGATTTTTATTGTAACCTTTTTGCCAAAAGCGAGTATTCCTTTTATAATGAACAAGCGACAAAAATGGGAGGAGCATCCATGCCGGACGATGAACAGCTGATGGTCCAGGTCCGTGAGGGCCGGGTGGAAATGCTGGCCGTCCTGTTCGAACGGTACCACGTCCGTTTGTTCAATTTTTTCCTGCGCCTGACCGCCGACCGCCCGCTGAGCGAAGATCTGACGCAGGAGCTTTTTCTGCGCATCCTCAAGTACAGGCACACCTTTCGCGGCGAGAGCAAGTTCAGCACCTGGATGTACCAGATCGCCCGCAACCTGCACATCGACCAGCTCCGCAGCCGCCGCCCGGAAGTTCCCATCGATGACCTTTTCGAGGAGAAGCCCAGCCCGCAACCCGGCCCGGCCCAATATGCCGAAAGCCATCAGGAAGCCGATTTGCTGGCCCGGGCCCTGGAGCGGCTGCCGCTACGCAAGCGGGAAGTGCTGCTCCTCTCCCGCTTTCAAAACCTGAAATACCAGGAAGTCGCCCGCCTGCTCGAATGCAGCGTCGAAAACGTCAAGGCGCTGGTGCACCGCTCGCTCAAGGAGCTGCGCCGCCATTACCTGGAGCTGCAAGGAGAAACCCGATGAATTGCCAGGAAGCCAAAGGAAAAATACCTGATTTACTGAATGACGGCCTAGCCGCCGACGAAGCGTCCCGGCTTAGGGAGCACCTGCATTCCTGCCCGGCCTGCCGCGATGAGTTCCAGGAGCTGAACGAGACCTGGACGCACCTGGGCATCCTGGCCGAGGAGCAGCCCGGCCCGGAACTGCGCCGCAATTTTTACCGCCAGCTGGAACTCGAGCGCCGGGAAAAGGCGGCGTCGCTTCGCCCGGCCTGGCAGCAGCAGTGGCGGCGCTTCCTGTCCGCCCCGATGCTGCGCCTGGCCGCCACGGTCCTGGTCGTTATCGCCATCTTTGCCGGCGGGTTTTTCTTGGGCAGCGGTCCAGGGGGCGGTTCCGGACAGATCCAGCAACTGAGCCGGGAAATGAACAACTTGCAACAGCAGTTCTCGCTCTCCCTGCTCCAGCAGCCTTCGGCATCGGCCCGGCTGCAGGGGGTTTCCCTGACCTCGCGGCTGCAAAAGCCCGATCCGGCGTTGCTGAAAACGTTGCTCGCCATCCTGGACGACGATCCGAATGTCAGCGTGCGCCTTTCGGCCGTGGATGCCCTGTACCTGTTCGCCGACCGCGAGGAAGTGCGCGCCGCTATCACCGCCTCGCTCTCCCGGCAGACATCGCCATTGGTGCAGATCGCCCTGATCGACCTGATGGTCTCATTGAAGGAAAAACGCGCCGCCGCGGCATTGAAAAAACTGGTCAATGACGGACAGATCCTCCCCGAAGTGCGGCAAAGGGCCCAGTCGGGGATCAGCCAGATCCTTTAGCCGCCGATGAAGCAAAGCAAATTTTTGCCCGCTCCGGCTGTCACCTTTTCCGCGCCGCAGGGTATTACCTCCCTAACGCCCCAGAGGCAAGGAGGTAAAATGAAAAAACTATTGCTAATCCTGTTGCTGGCATCGCTGTTCCCGCTGCTGGCGCCGGGCCACGAAACTTTTCGCTTGGAAAAGAAAGATTCGATCATGCACGTCTTCAAATTCAGCTCTCCCGAAAAGGCCAAAACCGTCAAGATCGACAACGTTTTCGGTTCGATCATTGTCAGCGGCATCGCGACGTCCGAAGCGCGGCTGGAAGCCAAACGATGCCTGCGCGCCGACAACCAGGACGAACTTCTCAAGGCCGAACGCGAGGTCAAGCTGAATATGGCCGAGAAGGACAACCTTCTGGATATCTATGTCGACGGCCCGTTCCGCAGCCGCGACCGCTCGGTCGACTGGTCCGATCCCGATTACATCGTGATCTATGATTTCTCCCTGCAGGTCCCGGAACAGACCAGTCTGATCCTGAGAACCGTCAACGATGGGGACATCCTGGTCAAAAACGTCAAGGGCGACTTCATCGTCCGCAACGTCAACGGCCACATCGAGCTGCAGGATATCGTTGGTCCGGCCAGCTGCAAGACGGTCAACGGCCACATCCGCGCCGGCTTCCGGGAGGACCCCGTTTCCGCCTGTTCCTTCCAAACGGTCAACGGCGACCTGGATGTCAGCTTCAGCACCAAGCTGGCCGCCGAATTCCAATTGAGGACCCTCAATGGCGAAATTTATTCCGATTTCCCGGCCAGCACCCTGCCCGGCAAAGCGGAAACAGAACACGCTAAAAACGGCCGGTTCATCTACCGCAGCCACCGTTTTCAGGGCGTGCGCATCGGCGCCGGCGGACCCGAGATCCGCATGGAAACGCTCAACGGCGATATCGCCATCGCCAATAAAAACAAGGAGAAATGAACATGAAAACCACGAAAAGATTTTTTTTCACCCTGCTGGTCCTGGCTGCGGCCGCGACCGCGCTGTGGGCCCTGGATAACGATTCGGAACGGGTGGCCGTCCCCTTCAGCGACCCGGGCAAACCCGGCCTGGTCAAAGCCAGTCTGATCAACGGCGGCATCACGGTCACGGGCTACGAAGGCAAGGAAGTGATCGTCGAGAGCAAGCCGCGCAGCCATGTTGTCGGCGAGGATGAAGACGAAACCGAAGGCGAGGACGAAATAGAAAAGCCGGACAAGCACGCCGGCATGAAGCGCCTGAAGGCGAGCGGCGGCGGACTGAACGTCGAGGAAAGCAATAACGTCATCGCGATCGACATGCCTTCCTGGAAAACAGACAACGACCTCTTCATCCAGGTTCCCGTGAACGTCTCGCTGGAGCTGGCAACCGTCAACAGCGGCAACATCACGGTGGAGAACGTCAACGGCGATATCGAAGTGTCCAACGTCAACGGCGCCATCATCCTGACGCGTATCGGCGGGCCGGCCGTGGCCCAGACCGTAAACGGCGACGTCACGGCCACGTTCACCAGGCTCGACGGCAAGAAACCGCTGTCGCTGATCACGCTCAACGGCGACATCGACATCACCCTGCCGGCCACGGCCAAGGCAGATTTCAAGATGAAGATCGACAACCACGGCGAAATCTACAGCGATTTTGAACTGGCGCTGCAGAACAAGACCGAGAAGACCGTCGAAGACAGGCGCAGCCACGGCGGCCGCTACCAGATAAGGATCGACAAGACCATGTTCGGTTCCATCAACGGCGGCGGCCAGGAAATCACCCTGAAAACATTCAACGGCGATATCCTGCTGCGCAAAAGCAAATAATCGCTTCGATTGGGAAACTCTCAGGGACCGGCCCGGCCGGTCCCTTTTTTTTTAGCCCCGGGGAAATTCGCCCGCTGCCGGCCAGCGGAATTTTTTCAGATCGACGCCGCCGCGATCGTCGACCTTCAGCCCTTCGCGGCGCAGGAGCCGCCGCTGCTCGAAAAAACCGCGGTTCAGCGGCAGGGAGATCCGGCCGTTGGCCCCGATCACCCGCTGCCAGGGGAGCCGGTATTTTCCCGACTGGGCATGGAGGATCCACGATACCTGGCGCGCCCCGCGCGGTTTTCCGGCCAAACGGGCGATCTGGCCGTAGGTGGCTACCTTGCCGGGCGGAATGGCCGCGATCCAGGCCCGGACCGAAACGCAGAACGGATCGCCTTTCAGCATTTCCCCCAAACATGGCCGGGATGACGCTTTTCATATTCGCCGGCCGAAACCTTGGTGATCCGGTGCCAGGGCAGCCCGAGCTTGGCGCCGACGATCGAAGCCAGGGCGCAACGGCAGAGGGTGGGATCGACCTTTTGCCGCAATTCCTCAAATAGTTCATAGGGGTCCCGGCTTAAAAAATCCTCTTTGCTGAGGATGCCGATGGCATTCAGTTTCTTCTCGGTCACCGAGCCGATGTTGACCAGGGAACGCACGGAAGCGGTTTTGAGCGCGGAGGCGGTTTTCATGGTTTACCCGACCACATTTTTAAAAAAAACGATCCCCGATACGATCCCGCCGGCGATCAGCAGCCATTGCCCGGCATAGGGTTTTACGCCGGCGCCAGCGGCCAGCCTGGACTTCAGCTTTTCCCGCGCCGCCTTGAAAATGAGCAGCAGGGGAAAGCCGCCCATCAGGACAAAGGTCACGCCGCAGATCAGCCAGCCCCAGGCCAGGCCGCCGCCCGGGGGATTAAAAGTGAACTCCAGGAAATTCCAGCCCAGGGACAGGAACAACCCGGGCCAGGCCAGCGGCATCAGGTTGATGCCTTCGTCAGCGGGGCTGGTGAAGAGGTTGACAAAAAAAAGGATCATGCCGACGACGATGGAAAGCGGCATGATCCACACCCACGGCGGCGCGGGATGGGCGATGGCGTACGGGCCGCCGGAGGCGACCATGCCACCCAGGCGCATAATGCCGCGCATGCCGTGGTAGAGGCAGGTGATGCAGAAGGCCACGCCGAAAATGGTGAAGTAGAAAATGGCCAGGCGCCCCCAGCCGCTCCCGCCCGGCATGCGCTGGATGCGGGCGTTTTCCCTCATGCGCTGCATCGAAAAAACATTCCTATCCATGCGACCTCCCGATGCGGATGAAGACCATCCGCTTCCGACCGCTCATTTTAGCATGCCGCGATTGTAAAAAAAATCCCGCCCGGGTATGATTATTTTTAAAGCTTAAAATCTCGTCTGGAGGTCGACCGATGTTTAAAGAGCATCCAAAAGGATTGTTCGTCGCCTTTTTCGCCAATATGGGAGAGCGCTTCGGTTTTTATACCATGGTGGCCATCTTCGTCCTTTTCGTCCAGGCCAAGTACGGTCTGGACGCCGGCGCCGCCAGCCAGGTCTACGGCCTCTTCATGGCCGCCGTATACTTTTTCCCGCTGCTCGGCGGACTGCTGGCCGACCGCGTCCTGGGCTACGGCAAGACGATCGGCCTGGGGCTGGTGGTCATGTTCAGCGGCTACCTGCTGCTGGCCCTGCCCACGCGCATCGGCAGCGGTTTCGTCCTAACTCTGGCGGCTCTGGCCGTTATCGCCGTGGGCACCGGGATGTTCAAGGGCAACCTGCAGGCACTGGTCGGCAACCAGTACGATGACCCGCAGTACAGCGCCAAGCGCGACCGGGCCTTCACCATTTTTTACATGGGCATCAACATCGGCGCCGTGTTCGCCCCGACCGCCGCCGAAAAGATCAGCAACTGGATTCTGTCCACGGCCCATTATTTCTACGACGCCCGCATTCCGGCCATGGCCAACAGCTTCCTGAAAAATACCCTGGCCGACGTCAACGGTTATCTGGCCATCGCCCGCGCCCAGGACGCCGCGGTCACCCTGGACACGCTGAAACCGTTCTCGGAAAACTACATCAATACCTTAAGCAAGTCCTACCACTACGGCTTTGGCGTGGCCTGCGTCAGCCTGATCCTGTCCATGCTGATCTTCTGGGGATTCCGCAAATACTACAAGAAAGCCGACATGACTGAAAAACAGAAATCGAAATCAGCAACCCTGAAAGCCGAGATGATCGAACTCACCCCGCAGCAGACCCGGGAGCGGGTCACCGCCCTGGGCCTGGTGTTTTTCGTGGTCATCTTCTTCTGGATGGCTTTTCACCAGAGCGGAGTAACCATGACCTACTTCGCCCGCGACTACACCGTGCCCAGCGTGGGCAAGATCACCAACCTCTGGTTCGATCTCTTCGCCCTGCTGCCCATATTCCTTGCCATTGTCGGCCTGATTTTTGTGCTGCGCAAGGGAAGCAAGCCATTGTTCAAGGCGCTGGGCGCTGCCGCTTTTGTCGTTTTCGGCCTGCTGGCCTATTTCCGTTACAGCAGCTATACCGCCAACAACCCGTTCTCGCCGCAGAAATTCCAGCACTTCAACCCCTTTTTCATCGTCGCCCTGGGGCCGCTGGTGATCGCCTTCTTCGCCTGGCTGAACCGCAAAGGAAAGGAACCATCGTCACCGCGCAAGATCGGCTTCGGCATGCTGCTCACCGCGGCGGCATTCTCCATCCTGATCGTCGGCTCGCTCGGCCTGGCCAGCCCCAAGGAACTGGGCGGCCTGGTGGCGCCGGCCGGCATGCTGGTCTCCCCCTACTGGCTGATCTCCACCTACCTGATCCTGACCATCGCCGAACTCTTCCTCAGTCCCATCGGTATCTCGTTCGTCTCGCGCGTGGCGCCGCCCAAGTACAAGGGCATGGCCCAGGGGGGCTGGTTCACAGCCACCGCTTTGGGCAACTACCTACTCAGCGTCATCGGCTCGCTGTGGCTGAAGGTGCCCCTGTGGGCCTTGTGGCTGATCCTGGTCGGTTGCGCCCTGCTCTCGGCCACGTTCATTTTCTCGGTGATGAAGCGCCTGGAACGCACGACCAAGGCCTGATCCGGTTGAATTGTTGCAACGCTTGCCCTGGGATAGTGGCGAGCGAGTTCGACTTTTTATATGGCGGCCGACGCAAGCCCGGCTGAAATCGCCGCGACCCGCGTCCAGAATGCGACTTCTTTTTCTAGCAGCTCGGCGATAAAAGTTTCATCTCTGTCAACTTTCAGCAATACGGTATGGCCGTAGCGAAAACTCCAGTAATAAATTTCCGTCAGACCGGTCACAGCCAGGATGTGCTGCAACTGCGGGTAGTATTTGCCGGGAACGCTGCCGGCTGCGGCTAGGCTGTGGTCCTTCTCCCCCGGGCATTTGATCTCGACCACGTGACTGTTGTCGGGGCTCAACCCATCCAGGCTGGCCCGCATCCAGGCATGCTCGCGCGATTGGACGCTCATCGGCTCAATCACAATGCCGGTGTGGTCGACATACGCCTGCCGGGCCACGGGTTCCAGCCGCTTGCCGCGCTCCATGGCGTCATTGGCCGGTCTTTCGGCCTTCTGTCCCGTCTTGAGCAGGAGCAGTTCGTCTTCTTTCTGCCAGGGGGAAAGGCCCATGATCACCGGGGCGTCGGAAGCGCCGATCCCTTCCCGGCGCCAGGAAAGCCACTCATGGCTGCTCTGTTCGAAATCCAGCCTGATGAAGGATTGGGGAGATTGTGTATGCATTTTACTTTTTACCACATCCGCCGGCGAAAAGCAAAGGCGATTCCTATCGGGCATTGCCTATTGAAACCCAACCGAATTTCTTTTAAAATATCAGAGTGAACAGTACAGTTGTTTGTTTAAACATATAGAATCCAGTGAAACAAACCAAATTAAAAATCGCATATTTAAATATTAACCGTTTCAACCCAGTTCTTTGCGACGGGGTATCTGCTTCCACCCTGGAGTTGCTTCAGTTTCTCGCAAGCCAGGGGCATGGAGCAGTAATTCTAACCTATTGCACCCATGAGCCCTTCAAACAAAAAATATTTTACCGGGCCGTCCAGCAACATGCTCCTGAGTTAAGAGGCAAGACCCTGAAATCATTTTCTTATCTGATGGGTGACATCCCGATTTATGAAGAATTATTGCCTCTCAATCAAACCGAACTGTTTGAAAATCAAAAATATATACTGAAATCGATGAACCAAAAAATATTAGAAAGTGAAATTAATTTCCTGATCACTGTCGAGGATGACATTCTTTCGCTGCTGCCGGGCATGATCCTAAGCATTCCCGGCGCCCATTTTTTCCATTCCCCAGCTTATCTGTCTTCTTTTCAACGCTCGCCGTTTTTCTTGAAATTCCTTAAAAAAAGAAAACTGTTTGCTGTTAGCGCTTTCATGCGGGCAAAAATTAAAAAAGAACTTGGACTCAACCCAGACATATGGCACCCCCTCTTCGATCTTGGGAAATACAGGCTGAAAAACAAGCGGAACCAAAAAAAGCAAGCGGGGTACTATTCGGCAGGGAGGCACAAGGGTGATGAAATTTTCAATCGCTTGGTCTTGGATCTTCCCGATTGGAATTTTTCAGTGATTGGGAAGCATTATACTCATCGTTTCGACAAAATTCCAAAAAACTTGCAGCTGTGGGGAGAGAATCCCGATTGCAAACGATTTTATGATTCTATCGGGTTGCTGCTGGTTCCTTCACTAAGCGAAGAAGGTTTCCCCCGGGTAATTCTTGAGGCGGCAGCAAACGGTATTCCAGCCGTGGCCAATTCCCTGGGCGGGATTCCCGAAGCGTTGGGTGATAGCGGTATCCGGGTGGAGTTGGGTTCTACTGAATTGGAACATCCCGAAATAGACAAATTAGTAGCTGCCTATCGGGAGGCCATCCAGAACCTAGATGCTGATGGCGATTTTTACCGAAAATTGCAGCAAAGAGCCTTTAAGCGGGCCCGGGCTTATGAGAGCAGTCAGGCAGAATTATCAATGAAGAACCTGAAAAAAATGTTTGCTGGTTAAGCTCATGATCGCCCAGATCGAAACCAGCACTGTTTGCAATCACAAGTGCTGGTACTGCCAGAATGCCCATTACAATAATCCCGAATCCCGCGTGATGCCCCTGCCGCTGTTTGAAGACATCCTCAAAAACATCTCTACCGTATATCCGAAAACCATGCTCAAAACC
>JAPKZL010000230.1 GCA_026393795.1 Candidatus Aminicenantes bacterium
AGCATCGCCTACTTCTCCGCCGAATACGGTCTGAGCGACACGCTGCCCATTTATTCCGGCGGGCTCGGCATCCTTTCTGGCGATCACGTCAAGGCCGCCAGCGACCTGAACCTCAATTTCCGCGGCGTCGGTCTGCTTTACCAACTGGGCTACTTTCAGCAGTACCTGAACATGGACGGCTGGCAGCAGGATTTTTACCAGGTCAACGATTTTCACAACATGCAGGTCCAGGAGGTCAAGAATCCGGACGGCCGGACCCTGGAAATCGAGCTGGACTTCCCCGGCCGCGCCGTGGCGGTCAAGGTGTGGCAGATCCAAGTCGGCAGGGTGAAGATCTATCTGCTCGATTCCAACCTGGCGCGAAACAGCGAGTACGACCGACGCCTGACCGCCCAGCTCTATGGCGGCAACCCCGAGATCCGTTTGCAGCAGGAGATCATCCTCGGCATCGGCGGAGTGAAAATGCTCGACGCCCTGGGCATCCAGGTCACGGTCGTGCACATGAACGAGGGGCATTCGGCTTTCACCCCCTTTGAGCGGGCCGGGATGCTGATGAAGAGCGGCGGCCTTACGTTCCAGGAGGCGATCGAGCTGGTGCGCAAGTCGAGCGTCTTCACCACCCACACCAATGTGCAGGCCGCCCACGATGTCTTCACCCCCGAGCTGATGAAGAATTATTTCGCCAACATGGTCAAGGAATTCAACATTTCCTGGAACGATTTCATGGCTTTCGGCCGGGTCCATCCCGACAACAACCAGGAAAATTTTTCCATGACCGTGGCCGCTGTCAAGAACGCGGCTTTCGTCAACGGGGTTTCCACCCTGCATGCCCAAGTTTCCCGGGACATGCTGAGCAACCTTTGGCCCGGGGTGCCGCTCGAACACGTCACGATCCAGCCGATCACCAACGGCATCCATATCCCGTCCTGGGTTTCCTTTGAAATGAACGACCTGTTCGAACGCTACCTCGGCAACAAGTGGCGGGAAAAGCAGGATTACCGGGATGCCTGGGAAAAGGTCCAGAACATACCCGACCCGGAACTGTGGAACGTGCACGAAATCCGCCGCCGGCGCCTGATCGCCTTCGCCCGCCAGCGGCTGCAGAAACAGCTCATTGCCAAGGGGGCTTCCAACCTGCTGATCAACGAATCGCAGGAGGCGCTCAACCCGGAAGCCCTGACCATCGGCTTCGCCCGCCGTTTCGCCACCTACAAGCGGGCCTACCTGATCTTCAAGGACCCGGACAGGCTACTGAAGATACTGAACAACGTCACGCACCCGGTCCAGCTCGTTTTCGCCGGCAAGGCCCATCCGCAGGACCAGGCCGGCAAGGAACTGATCAAGAACATCATCGCCTTCATGTCCGCGGAGCACCTGCGCAAGAAGATCGCCTTCATCGAGGATTACGACATCAATGTCGCCCGCTATCTGGTTTCCGGGGTCGACATCTGGCTGAATACGCCGCTGCGCCCGCTGGAGGCTTGCGGCACCTCGGGGATGAAGGCCGCCTGCAACGGCGTTTTGAACTTCAGCGTCCTGGACGGCTGGTGGGACGAGGCCTACGACCTCAAAAACGGCTGGGCCATCGGCAACCGCGAGGTCTATGCCGACAAGGAGTACCAGGATGAGGTCGAAAGCAAGGCCATTTATTCGATACTTGAAAAAGACATCGTACCGCTGTTCTATGAACGGGGTTCGGACGGATTGCCGCGCGAGTGGATCCGCATGATGAAGCATTCACTGATCACGATCGCCTCGCGCTACAACACCAACCGCATGGTCAAGGAATATTTCTACAAATTCTACAAGAACGCGGCCGAGAATCACGGCAAGCTGAGCGCCGACAATTTTGCCGCCGGCCGCGAGCTGGTCAAGTGGAAAAACAGGATCAAAAGCGAGTTTTCCGCCTTGCGCATCGAAAACATCCATGCCGATACGGCCCGGACCTATACCAGTCGCGAGCAGTTTCCGCTGGGGGCCGATCTGTATCTGGGAAAAATCGATCCCAGCGAGATCCGCGTGGAAGCTTATTACGGCAACATCATCGGCGAGGACGTGCTGCACCATTCGGCCCTGGCCGCATTGAACGACGTCAGCAAAATCTCCGACAGCCGCTACCGCTTCAGCGGCTTCATCCCCTGCAGCCGCACCGGCAATTTCGGTTTCAAGCTGCGCATCACCCCCTTTCACCCGTTGCTGACCGACGCCTACGAGATGGGGTTGGTGCTGTGGGGTTGAGGGCTGAAATTACTGTACTGGGTTTAAGGTAGACGGTAGACGGTGTAGGGCAGAAAAAAGACTTGGCATGTCAAAGGTGCTTTACCTTATACCGTACACCGTAAACCGTACACCAATTTCCATTCATTTCACTTGCGTTCCAGCAGGGAAATATAAAAAAGGTCGTTGTTCAGGTCCGAGGGCAGCAG
>JAPKZL010000231.1 GCA_026393795.1 Candidatus Aminicenantes bacterium
TTTCTTGTATTTCTTTTCCACGTCCGACTTGCCCAGCACGGTCTCGCGATAGGCGATCTTGGGCGCCTTCATCGTCACTTCGACGCCGTACTTGCGCTTCAGCTTGTTGACCACCAGCTCGACGTGCAGCTGGCCGTTGCCGGAGATGACCAGTTCCTTGGTCTGCGGATCGCGCACCATCTTCAGCGTCGGATCCTCCTCCATGATGCGCTGCAGGGCGGTGGAAATCTTGCCTTCGTCGGCCCGGGCCTTGGGTTCGATGGCGAACGAGATCGAGGGCACGGCGAAGGTGATTTCCGGCAGCTTGATCTTGTCGGCCTTGCTGGACAGCGAATCGCCGGTTTGCGTTTCCTTCAGCTTGGCCACGGCCACGATATCGCCGGCCTTAACCTCGCCCGCCGACTCCTGGGCCTTGCCTTGTTGCAGGAACAGGCCGGCGATCCGCTCCTCGACATCCTTGCTCGAGTTGAAATAAAAGGTGTCGGGCTTGAACGTTCCGGAAAAAACCCGGATCAGCGACACCTTGCCGGTGAATGGATCGGAGATGGTCTTGAAGACCAGGGCGGCGAAGGGGCCGCTGGCGTCGGCCTTGAGCGCGGTGCCGTTTTTAGCCGCCGTCGGGGCGAAATCGCTCGGCGCCGGGGAGAAGGCGACGATAAAATCGAGCAGCTGCTGGACGCCGCGGTTGGCCAAGGCGTCGCAGACCAGCACCGGAAAAATGTTGCGCAGCAGCAGGGCGCTTTTCAGTCCCTGCTGGATCTCTTCGACCGTCAGGCTGCCGCTAGCAAAATATTTATCCATAAGTTTTTCGTCGTTCTCGGCGATCTTTTCCAGCAGCGCTTCGCGGCGCAACGAGGCCTCCTCCTTGAGCGCCTCGGGGATGGGAATCTCCTTGCTTTCCCCCTTGTCGTCGGTGCCGAACTGGTAAGCCTTCATGGCGATGATGTCCACCAGACCGCTGAAATCGGCCCCCTTGCCGATGGGAATCTGCACGGCCACCACGTTGTTGCCGAAGGCGGCGGCCAGGGAGTCCAGCGCCTTGTCGAAATCGGCCATTTCCCTGGCCATCTTGTTGACGACGAAAATCGCCGCCCGCTGGGATTCGCCCATGCATTCGAAAATCTTTTCGGTCTGGACCTGGACGCCTTCCTCGGCGCTGACCACCATCACTCCCGTTTCCACCGCCCGCAGCGCCACCAGGGTGTCCCAAATGAAGCTGGCGAAACCCGGGGTGTCGAGGATGTTGATCTTGACTTTGTCTTTGTAGGCGTAGGCCAGGGAGGTCTGGATGGAGATTTTACGGGCGATCTCCTCCTCGTCGAAATCGGTGACCGTGTTGCCCTGGTCCACTTTGCCCAGGCGGTTGACCATCTTGGTGTTGTACAGCAGCGCCGAGACGATGCTTGTCTTGCCGCTGTGGCCGTGGCCGACGATGGCGACGTTGCGCAAATTCTCGGTTGGGGTTTCTTTCATATTTTTTCTCCTGGTTTGAGTTCGACAAGCAGCGAAAAATCGGCCACGCTGGAAAGCAGCTCATCGATGCGTTGCAGCAGGGCGATACGGTTCTTGCGTATGGATTCGTTCGCGTCCATGACGAGGATTTTATCGAAAAAGCGGTCGACGATCGGCTTCATCTCCAGGATCTCGGAGCTGGCCTGGAGGAAGTTCTTCTTGATGATCAGGGCGTCGATGCGCGGCTTCGATTCCTTGAAGACATCGGAGAGGATCTTTTCCTCGCGGTCCTTGAGCAGCCCCTCGGAAAAAGGACAGCGCTCCAAGCCCTTGCCGATGTTCTTCAAACGCCGCTGCACGGCCGCCAGCTGATCGACCAGCCCGCCGGCCGCCAGTTTGCTCAGCGCCTCCGCTTTTAGGAAGTTGTCGTAGACCGACAGGGTGTCCTTGCCCAGAACGGCGTTAACGATGTCGTAGCGGAAGTGCCAGTAATCCTTCAGGGAATTTTCCAGCCGGGAGATGAACAGTTCGCCGATGGTATCGCAATCCCGCTGCAGGTCGGCGTCCTTTTTGGCAAAATTGAGCACGGCCAGGCGGATCAGCGGGTCGAGGTCGATGGCCAGCTTGAAATCGACGATGATCTTGATGATGGCGTTGGCGTCGCGGCGGATGCCGTAGGGGTCCTTGGAGCTGGAAATCTTGATCCCCTTGCCGACGAATCCGGCGATATTGTCGATGCGGTCGGCGATGGAAAGGATGCCGGCGCCCAGGTCGTCCAGCTTCTCGTCAACCAGGCCGCGCGGCAGGTAATGGTCGTAGATCGCCTTCCAGACCGCCGCATCCTCGCCGGCCTCTTTCAGGTAAAGTCCGCCCATGATCCCCTGCAGCGACGGAAACTCGCGCACCATCTTGGTCAGCAGGTCGTTCTTGCAATGGAAAGCCGCTTTCTGCAGCTTTTCGCGCAGCGCCCCGTTGTGGGTCTCGTTGACCAGGAAGTCCACCAATGCGGCCATACGCCCGACTTTGTCCAGATAGGTGCCCAATTCCTTCTGGAACATGACGTTTTTCAACAGCGGCTTCAGGGAGAAGAAGTCGACCTTGCGGTCCATGTCCCAGAAGAATTGCGCGTCTTCGAAAGTGGCCTTGATGACCTTTTCGTTGCCGCGGCTGACTTTCTTGTTTTCGTCCGGGATGTTGGCCACACCGACGAAAAAGTTGCTCAGCTTGCCGGCGCGATCGGTTACCGGCAGCAGTTTTTTTTCGTGGGTCATGAAGGTGGCGATGATCTCCGCCGGCAGGCTCAGGTACTTGGCGTCGAAACTGCCGCTGAAGGCGACCGGATATTCATTGCTGAACACGTAGTAGTCGAGCATGCCTTCGTCGACGCGCACCCGGCCGTCCAGGTCGGTTTCGATGTCCTTGATCTCGGCCAGGATCTTGGCCTTGCGTTCCTCTTCCTTGAGGATGATGAAATTCTTGCTCAGCCCCTGGACATAGTCTTTGAACGAATTGACTTCAAAGAAAGCGTCGGACAGGAGCAGGTGGCCCAGGGCCTTGTTCCCCGAGCGGATCCCGGCAAACTCGACGGCCAGCGGCTGGTTGTTGAACATGGCCAGGATGTTGCGGATCGGCCGGATGAACGGCACCCGCGACTCGTTCCAGACCATGGTCTTGGCGAACGTCAGCCCGGCGAGGATCTCCGGAATGGCGGCTTGCAGCAGCCGGCCCGTGTCTTCACCGACGGCGATGCGGACGATGCCCAGGTAACTGCCCTTGGCGGTCTCGATCTCGACCACGTCGGCCAGCTTGACCCGGTTGATCTCGCAGAATTTTTTCAGGGCCACGGTCGGCGCTCCCCGGTCGTCCAGGGCGATGCGCTTGGCCGGGCCCAGGATCGTTTCTTCCTTGTTGGCGGTTTTTTCGCTCAACCGGGTGACATGGACCATCAGGCGGCGGTTGCTGGCCGCGCATTCGATCCCGCCATGGCCGAGGTTCAACTTCGCCAGCCGGGCCTGAAAAAGGTCCTTGAGCTGGTCGCGGATGGCGCCGACGGCGTGGGCCGGTATCTCTTCGACTCCCAGTTCAAACAACAGGTCAGCCATGGTCTTCACCGTCCGTTTGCATGACGTATTTTTGGGCGATGCGCGCCGACAGGTTGCGCATGATCGCCATCAGCGCCGTGCGCTCGGCGACCGAAACCGCCTTGCGCGCGTCCAGGATATTGAAGGTTTGGGAACATTTCAGCAGATAATCGTAGGCCGGCAGGTACAGCTGGTGCTCAAGAAGCTTCTCGGCTTCCTTCTGGTACTGCTGGAACACCCCGCGCAGCATGTCGATGTCGGCCAGCTCGAAATTGTAAATGGAAAACTGGCGTTCGTTTTCCAGGTTCAAGGCCGCATAGGAGACCTTGTTTCCCCATTCGAGATCGTAAATGTTGTTTTGACCGTCCAGGAACATGGCCAGGCGTTCGACGCCGTAGGTGATCTCCAACGAATTGGGGTTGAGCTCCATGCCGCCCGCCTGCTGGAAATAGGTGAACTGGGTGATTTCCAGGCCGTCGCACATCACCTGCCAGCCGACGCCCCAGGCGCCCAGGGACGGGGACGCCCAGTTGTCTTCATCGAACTTGATGTCATGGATGTTGATGTCCACGCCCAGGTAGATCAGGCTGTCCAGGAAAAGCATTTGCCCTTCTTCGGGCACCGGCTTGATGATGACCTGGAACTGGTTGTGCTTCTGCACCCGGTTGGGGTTCTGGCCGTAGCGGCCGTCATCGGGCCGGCGTGCCGGCTGCCAGTAGGCGGCGCGCCATGGCTTTTTGCCCAGCACGCGGAAAAAAGTGTCGGGGGACATGGTGCCGGCGCCGACCTCGTTGTCATAGCCGGAGGCGATATAGCATCCGCGCTCGGCCCAGAAGTCCTGCAGTTTCAGGATGACGTTTTGAATGCTCAAAGGTTTTCTCCCTTGCGCCATTTCAAGACCGGCTGACGGGCGGCCAGGGTTTCATCCAAACGGCGCACCGGCGTCTGGTGCGGAGCCTGGAGCAACAGCTCGGGTTGTTCGCGGGCCTCGACGAGTATCTTGTTCATGACCGCGATGAATTCGTCCAGCGTCTCCTTGCTCTCCGTCTCGGTGGGCTCGATCATCATCGCCCCGTGGACGATCAGCGGAAAATAGATGGTGAACGGATGGAGGCCGTAATCGAGCAGACGCTTGGCGATATCGAGCGTTTTGACCGGCAGGTTTTTATCGGAAAAGACCACTTCGTGCATGGTGGCGGTCGGGTACGGCAGGTCGAGAACGTCCTGCAGTTTTTTGCGGATGTAGTTGGCATTGAGCACGGCGTCCTCGGCCACGCGGCGGACGTTTTCCCGGCCCAGCGAACACAGGTAGGCCAGGGCGCGGACCATGACCAGGAACTGGCCGTAGAAATTCTTGATGCGCCCGATCGAATGCGGGGCGTCATAGACGATTTCGTAGGCGCCGCCCTGTTTGACCACCCGCGGCACCGGAAGGTACGGCAGCAAATGGGCGGCCACGCCGACCGGCCCGGAACCGGGGCCGCCGCCGCCGTGAGGGGTGGCGAAGGTCTTGTGCAGGTTGATGTGCATGACGTCGACGCCGAGGTCCCCCGGGCGGACGATGCCCAGCAGCGCGTTCAAGTTGGCCCCGTCCATGTACAGCAGCGAACCGTTGCCATGGAGGGCGTCGGCGATGGCGGTGATGTTCTTTTCAAAAATGCCCAGCGTGTTGGGATTGGTCATCATCAGCGCCGCCACGTCATCCTTGAGGAACGGGCGCAGGCCGTCGACGTCGATGATGCCCTCACCGTTGCTGGGGACTTCGCGGATCTCGTAACCGGCGAAATGGGCGGAACTCGGGTTGGTGCCGTGGGCCGAATCGGGGATGAGCACCACCCGCCGCGGATCGCCCTTATCCTGCAGGTATTTCCTGATGACCAGCATGCCGGTGAATTCGCCGTGGGCGCCGGCCGCCGGAGCGCAGGTGAAGCCGGCCATGCCGGTCAGGGCCAGCAGCCATTCCTCCAGGCGCGCCATAATTTCCAGGTTGCCCTGGACCAGCTCGCGCGGCGTGTACGGGTGGGCCTGGAAATCCTCGCTGCCGGCCAGCTTTTCATTGATCTTGGGATTGTATTTCATGGTGCAGGAGCCCAGCGGGTACAGGCCCTGGTCGAGCGAATAGTTGAGCCGCGCCAACGCCATGTAGTGGCGGACGATTTCCACTTCGGATACCTGGGGAAAATCGGCGATGCCCGCCCGGCGCAAGCCCGGGTCGATGGCCGGCTCGGCCTGGACATGGCTCGCACCGAGGCCGTGCGCCGTCTTGCCGTCGCGGCTGATTTCAAAGATCAGGTCGGGTAGCGGGCTCATGAGTGTTCTCCCATCGCCAGCAGCAGGCGGTCGATGTCTGCGCACCGCTGAACCTCGCTGAAGGCCAGGAGCACGCGGTTTCCGACGGCCGGATAGAACCAGCTCAGCGGCACGCCGGCCAGTATCTTTTTCTTTTTCAGCGTTGCCAGGAAGGCTTCGGCCGTGCCCTTCCTGATCTCCAGCAGCACCTCGTTGTAAAAATTCTTCGTGTAAACGACCTTGACCCGCTTGAGTTTGGCGGCTTTGGCGACGAAATAGGCGGCATGCAGATGGCTGTCGCGGGCAGCCAGCGCCAGCCCGTCCTTGCCCATGGTGGCCAGGTACATGCCGGCGCGCAGGGCGCACCAGGCCTCGTTGCTGCAGATGTTCGAGGTGGCTTTCTCGCGCTTGATGTGCTGTTCGCGGGTAGAGAGGGTCAGCACGTATCCCCGCTTTCCGTCCAGATCCTTGGTCTGGCCGACGATCCGTCCCGGCATCTGCCTGAGAAATTCTTCGCGGGCGGTCATGAAGCCCAGGTAGGGACCGCCGAAGCCCAGAGATAGCCCGAAGCTCTGCGCTTCGCCGGCCACCACGTCGACGGCAAAATCGGCCGCCGGGCGCAAGTAGGCCAGGGACATGGCCTCGGTGACGGCCTGGACAGCGTACGCCCGCTGCTGGTGCGCGGCCTGCGCCAGTGCGGCGCTGTCTTCCACCACGCCCAGGAAATTGGGCGACTGGAATACCAGGGCTGCCGTCTGGTCGTTCAGCTTGGACGTCAGATCGGCGAGGTCGACCCGGCCGTCCGCTTCGTTGACGGCCACGGTCGCCAATTCGATGGGCAGGTTCTGCGTGTAGGTGCGGACGACGGCCATGGTTTCGGGATGCAGGCTGTCCGCCAGCAAGACGCGCTGCCGCCCCGACTTGCGCACGGCCAGCAGCACCGCCTCGGCGACGGCGGTGGCGCCGTCATACAGGGAGGCGTTGGCTACATCCAGGCCGGTGAGCATGGTCATCATGGTCTGGTATTCGAAAATAGCCTGCAGGTTGCCTTGGCTGACCTCGGGCTGGTATGGCGTGTACGGCGTGACGAACTCCCCCTTGGCGCTGAGGTAAGCGACCACCTCGGGGATAAAATGGGCATAGGCGCCGGCGCCGAGGAAACTGAGGTATTCCTGGAACGAGTTCTTGCGGCCCAGGGCCTTGAATTCGGCGATCAATTCCGGCTCGGATAGGGCGGACGGCAGAGCGGCGAGATCGAAGAACGACTTGTCGGCCGGGATGGATTTAAACAGTTCCTTGCTGTCTTTGATACCGATGGCTTTTTTGATTTCCTCCCTGGCAGCGTCCGTAAGAGGCAAAAATCTCATCTGTTATTCTCCGGCGATTCCCCGCAGGTATTCCTCGTACTTTTTATGATCCAGGAGCTCTTTCACTTCATCCGCCTGCTTGATTTTCATGGTGAAGAGGAAGCCGTCGCCGTAGGGTTCCTGGTTGACCAGCTCCGGGTTGGCGGCCAGCTTGGGATTGACCGCGCCGATCGTTCCGGACAGGGGGGCGAAAACATCGGAAACGGCCTTGACCGATTCAATATTGGCGGAGGGGTCGCCTTTCTTCAATTCCTTGCCCGGGGCAGGAAGTTCGACATAGACGACATCGCCCAGTTCGTGCTGGGCGTAATCGGTGATGCCGACCATGGCGCTGTCGCCTTCCAGGCGGACCCATTCATGCTCCTTGGTAAAAAGCAATTTTTCTAATTCCATTCGTTCCTCCTGCTTATTTCTTTGTATAAAAGGGTGTTTTCACGACTTTCGCGGCCACCCGCCTGTCGCGAATGCCGATCTCGAATTCACTGTCGATCGCGGCGTTTTCTACCGGCAGATAGGCCAGGCCGATGGGTTTCTTCAAGAACGGTACGAAGGTCCCCGACGTCACGGTGGCGAACTCCTTGCCCTGGACATAGACCGGATAGCCGTGGCGGGCGATCCGTTTGTCCAGCATTTCAAAACCGACCAGCTTGCGGCGGATGCCCTCGGCTTTCTGCCTGGCCAGGACATCCCGGCCGATGAACGGCTCTTTGTTGAGCTTGAGGATCCAGCCCAGGTCGGCTTCCAGCACCGTGTGGCTGTCGTCGATGTCGTTGCCGTAGAGGGCCATCTTGGCTTCCAGGCGCAGGGTGTCGCGGGCACCGAGGCCGGCCGGCAGGGCGTCGTACTTTTCGCCTTTTTCGGCCAGGGCCAGAAACAATTTGCTGGCCGCGGCAGCGTCGGCGCGGAAGTATATTTCAAAGCCGTCCTCGCCGGTATAACCGGTGCGCGAGACGATGGCCTCGAGCCCCGACACCCGGGCCATGGCGAAATGGTAATAGGATATGGTCGAGAGGTCGTAATCGGTGAATTCACTCAGCAGCTTTTCCGACACCGGCCCCTGCACGGCGATCTGCGCGTACTCCTCGCTGCGGTTCTCGATCTGCACGGCGAACGGAGCGGTGTTTTTTTTCATCCATTGGAAATCCTTCTCGATGTTGGCGGCATTGACCACCAGCAGGTATTCGTTCTCGCTCATCATGTAGACCAGGAGGTCATCGACGAAGCAGCCGTTCTCGGTCAGCAGGGCCGTGTACTGGATCTTTCCCGGCACCAGCTTGGCGGCGTCGTTGGAGGTCAGGTACTGAACGGTCTTCAGGGCATCCTTGCCGCGGAACCAGATTTCCCCCATGTGACTGACGTCAAAGATTCCGCCCGTGGTGCGGACGGCCATATGCTCGGTGTTCACCCCCGAGTACTGGATCGGCATGTCCCAGCCGCAGAATTCGACCATTTTTGCTTTGAGAATATAGTGCGCTTCATTGATTTTGGTTTTTTTCATTTTTTTCTCCAAAAACAAACTGATAACGTAACACAGCTGACCGTAAAAATCAAGGGAGAAAGCGGAGTTTGACAAGCCTTTTGCGGCGGGTTATAGTTGCAGGCGACGCATGGGGGCAGGAAAAAATGCGCGTTCCGCATCCAGACAAATTCATCGCCGAAATCGCCGCCGCGCTCCAGGGCGCGCGCAGCGCCCGCGCCTTCCTGGGTGAATTCCCGCACCTGGTGCAAAAGCATTTCCCCATCGCGTGCTGCATCCTTTATTATAAGGAGCCGGAAGGAAACTCGTTCCGGCCGTACCCCGGCGGCGCGGCGCCGGAAAAGGAGCTGCCGCTTATCCGCGAAGAGGCCAACCTGATCGAGAGTTTCACCAACCGCAGCGAGTGGCTGCTCGATACCGCTCAAAGCCATTTTCACTTCGACATCTTCAACCGCGACAGCGACGACCTGTTCAGGAAAAAGTCCTTGAATCTGGTCATTCCGTTGCGCGCGCGCAGTTATTTCCGCGGCTTGCTGCTGGTCAGCCTGGCGGCCTGCGCCGGCAAACACGCCCCCGAGCTGGCTGCGGCGGCGCAAACGGCAGCCCTGCTGTTCATTCCCCTGATCGAAGCCGAGCAAATGGAATTCACCAACGACAAGAATTACTACCGTCTGTTCAAATTCGACCGCCTGGTCCTGCTGGGGCAAATGGCGGCGTCGCTGGCGCATGAGCTGCGCACGCCGCTGACCACGGTGCTGTTCGAGATTTCGGCCATCAAGAATCAGCTGCCGCAGAAGCAAGAGATCGGCAGCGCCTACGAAAAGATCAACCGCGAGATCGTCCGCGCCAACCAGATGATCGAATCGCTGCTGGTGTTTTCGAAATTCAAGGAGCTGAACATCGCGCCGTTGCAACTGCGCGAATTCTGCCAGCGCATCCTGCAGGAAATTCCAAATAAGAAAATCCCGACCGGGATGAAGGTGACGCTGCAGGCGGAAAAGGAAATCCAGGTGGCCAGCGACGGCAACCGGCTGAAACAGGTGTTCATCAACGTTTTTTTCAACGCCCTGGAAGCGCTGAACGGAAGAGAAAACGGCGAAATCGTCATCCGCATTTACAGCGAGTACAATGATCTGCCCAAGAACATCCGCCACATCATCGCCATCAGCGACAACGGCCCGGGGATTCCCGACGCCATCAAGGACAAAGTCCTGCAACCGTTCTTCACCACCAAAAAAGAAGGCACTTCTCGTTGAAGACGACCAGCCGCTGCGCGAGTCGATCAAGAAATTCCTCATGCAGAACGAGTTCCTGGTGGCGGAAAGCGCGACCATGGCCGGCGCTCTGAGCCAACTGGACGGCGACGGCTTCGATCTGATCCTGCTCGACCTGTCGCTGCCCGACGGCAACGGCCTGGATATCCTGGACCAGTTTGCCGGGAAATACCGCGACCGCATCATCGTGCTGACCGGCACCGGTTCGATCGAGACCGCCGTCCTGTCGATGAAAAAAGGGGCGCACGATTTCCTGCAGAAGCCGGTCAATCCCGAGATCCTGCTCCTGACCCTCAACCGGGCCTTCAATTTCCTGCACGCCCAGGACGACTGTCTCCACCTCAAGCAGGAGATCGGCGCGACGGCCGGATTTGACAAGTTCATTTGTAAAAGCGAGCAGATGGCCAAGGTGATCGCCATGGCCAAGCAATACGCCGACACCGCGCATACCATATTAATCAGCGGCGAAACCGGCACCGGCAAGGAGATCATGGCCCAGGCCATCCATGCCGGCTCCAAGCGCAGGCACCAGCCCCTGGTTTCGGTCAATTGCGCCTCCATCCCCGAAAACCTGGCCGAATCCGAACTTTTCGGCTATAAAAAAGGGGCTTTCACCGGGGCCTTCTGCGATTCCCCGGGCAAGTTCGTCCAGGCCAATCACGGCACCATCTTTCTGGATGAAATCGCCGAATTGCCGCTGAACATCCAGGCCAAGCTGCTGCGGGTGCTGGAGAACGGCGAGGTCACCCCGCTGCAAAGCCGGACCCCCAAGTTCGTGGACATCCGCATCCTGGCCGCCACCAACAAGGTTCTGGAAGACGAAGTCAAGAAGCAGCGCTTCCGCGAAGATCTATTTTTTCGCATCGACGAATTGAAAATTCATATCCCGCCGCTGCGGACCAGGCCGGCCGACATCATGCCCTTGGCCGAGCATTTTCTGCGCATCGCCAGCATCGCCAATTCCAGGCCCGGCGGGCATTTCAGCGGCGAAGCCCAGCGGCTGCTGTGCGCCTACGACTGGCCGGGCAACATCCGCGAACTGAAGAATACCGTGGCCATGATCGCCGCCAGCGGCGGACCGGCCGTCATCCGCCCCGAACACCTGCCGCTGAAGATCCTCAACCCCGAAAAAACCCCCGCGCTCGAGAGCCGCGAGAAAAGCCTGGCAACAATCGAAAAGAACCATATCGCCGCCATCCTGCAGCAAACGGCGCACAACTACTCCAAAGCGGCCGTTGTTCTGGGCATCTCACGTTCATCGCTGTATCGCAAGATGGCCGATTTTCATCTGGAGAAAAAATGAGCGCCGGCCGTCAGCTTAAAAACTTGGAATAGAGGTCCTTGATATCCATCTCCTTGATGTCGGCGGCTTCGGCCTCGAAAAGCAAATGGCCGTTTTTGACGAAGCCGACCCGGTCGGCGATTTCGGCCGCGTACAGAACGTCATTGCCCAGGTAAAGGATCGCCTGGCCGGCCGCTTTTTTTTTCCAAAGCAGCTTGCTGAACTTCATTTCCAGGCTTTTTTCGGTCCCTTTGCTGAAATCGTTGATGACGATGTTCGGGGCATCCGCGGCCAGGCAAAGGGCCAGATACACCTGCCTGAAAATTTCCGGGGGCAGGTCACGCACTTTTTTTTGCAAATTCATCTCGTTGAAATTGAGGACCATCAGCGTCCGCATGACGTCTTCATAAGCCAAGCCGCCGCAGCTGCAGAGGAAATCGATCCAGGCGCCGATGCGGGCTTCGGTTTCAAAGTCGCTGGCATCGACGACCTTGTTGATCAGGGCGACCGACCGCGGCGGCCCGTTCCGTGACAGGCGGCAGCCGTCGTACCAGATCTCGCCCCCGGCCGCTGCCCGGAAACCGCTCAAGGCGTTGAAAAGAGAATCGTTGCCCGCGTTCTGGCGGTTCAGCAGGAAATAGATCTCGCCGCCCCGGACCTGCAGGCTGACATCGGAGAGATGGAAGTCACCGTCTTCCAGGCATAAGTTTTTCAGGATGATCATGATGGATAGACCAGGCGCTGCAAGCGCCAGTAGGCCAGGATGAAAAAGCCGGCGGCGTAAACGACGGTGGACAGGAATCCGAGCCAGTAGGTGCCCGGCAGTCGGCTGCGGGAATGAAAGACATTCTCGTCGCTTTTGACGAAGGTTTCGACGACGGCATCGTTCGCCTCATAGCGTTTGTGGATGTAAAACTGGATGAAGCGATTGCGCAGTTTCATGATGTAATCCATGAAATCGAGGTAGCCGTAATAGCCTTTGCCCGAGGCCTCGCCGGTGAGGAAATAGTAAAAGGTGGTGGGAAACAGGACCGACTGCCATTCGTGGCTGGCGATGACCTTGGCCACTTCCCGCAAATATCTGGTCTCGCGGCTCATGTTCAGCAGGTAGCTGTTGTTGAGAAAACTGACGGCGAATTTTTTCTGCATCTGCCGGAACTGGTCCAAAGGAATGTTCGGCTTCTCCTTCAGGTAATCGTGGAATCTCTTCTCCATGACCATCAGCGTGCGGAACTTGTCCAGATTGACTTTTTCAGCCGACTCCAGGGCTTGGGATTTATTGAAAACGCTGATGCGGTTGATTTCGGGCAGCAGAAAGATGCCGATGAACCAGACGATGAAAAGCCAGAAGAAAAATACCTTGCCGAAACGCACCAGCACCGTGGTCAACTGACCCAGCAAATAGAAAAAATCGAGCAGGACGACCATGAACAGGAGATAGAGCATGAACATGCCGCCCGCCGGCTGGCTGAACCGGGTGCCGCCGGCCTGGACGAGCAGAAAGAGCGTCATCCCCAGCGCAATGAAATACATGTTCAACCAGAACAGACGGGCCAGGGTGGTCAGTACATAGTACTTTTTCAAGGGTAGGCGGCCGATGATGAAGCGCACGTGGGCCGGGCTGACCAGGGCCAGATTTCCCAGGTAGAGCATGAACAGCGAACCGAAAATAAAGGGAATTCCGGCAAAATCCTTGAAATAACCGCGCTTGCTGAACAGTTTTCTGCCCTTGAAGGAACTTTCCACCTTGATGGTTTCGAACGTATCGATGTTGCTCTCCACGTCCAGCAACACGCCGCTGTTGACGAAAAAAAGGTTCAGCGGCGAAGCTTCGTAGAGCAGGCGGAAACCGAAGGCCCCATAATTGGCATAGCTGGATATCTGGCCGATCTTTTCCTTTTCAAATTTGACGAATATTTTCTTGTCGTTCTGGAATTGCCGGTACTCGTTCAATCCCGACCAGACGAAATACAGGGAAAAAAGCGTGAAAAATATAAGAAAGATGAGGTTCTTCCGATCACGGAACAAGCGTTGACATTCAAAGCGCAAAAAAACGAGCATGGTTGATCATAGCAATTCAATGGGGAAAAATAAAGGGCGGCCGGAGACCGCCCCGTCACCATCTTTTTTATATTTGGTAAAAGACCAGTGAGGCGTAGTTGCCGGTCATCATGATGGTGGTATACTGCTGCAGCAGCGACCACAACACCTTTTTGTCCGACAGCCTGCCGGCCAGCAGATCCTGCTTGATCTGGTTCAGGATGTTCAGCAACGCCTCCAGGTTGTCGGCATGGAAGCGGTAAAAACCAAGCACATCGCCTTTTTTCAGATAATCACCAACCCGGTTCATCGCCTCCAGGTTGAGACTGTTATCGCGGGCATATTGTTCGTAATTGAACTCCCTCAGCTTGTTGATGCGGCTGAGCTTGTAACTGGACTCGCTGCCGACGGCGATGATCTCATAGAAAATTTTCAGTGCCTGCTCGACTTTGGCGGCGGCCAGGTCGATGCGCTGCAGGGCGGCGCCCATGTTCAAGCCGTTTTGCTCGGCGATTTCAACCTCGTTCATGAACAGGAAGGCTTCCGACGCCGATTGCAGCAGCTGCGAGGCACTCTCGGTGATGCTGTTGCAGATGATCATGCTGGTTCTGGCCTTGTGAAAAGGACACTCGGGATCGTTGAGCGTCCAAAAGGCGTTCAAAGCAACACTCGAGATTCCGATCACCGCCAAACCGCAAACCAATTGAAAAAATCTTTTTTTCATGATTGCTCCTCCTTATTTTTTTACAATCAAAAGTCACCCGCTCCCTAGCCACCCGGCGCCGTCACAGCCGGTAGAAGACCAACGAGGCGTAATTGCCGAACATCATCGTGCTGTTGTACTGCTGCAGCAGCGAGCCCAGGAGATTGTTTCCCGAAAGCCTGCCTTCCGACAAGTCCTTCTTGATCCGGTTCAGGGTATGCAGCAATTTTTTCAGATTGCCGGCATGGCACTGGTAGAAACCCAGCACGTTCCCTTTGCCGAGATAGGCGGCCACCAGCGCCATGGTTTCCTGGTTCAGGCCGTTTTCACGCGTGTAGCGTTCGTAATTGAACGCTTTCAGTTTTCCGATGCGGTTTTTATCGTTCCCGACCGTGCTGCCGTTGGCGATGGCTTCATTGAATGTTTTCAGGGCGTCCTCCACCTTGGCAATGGCCAGGTCCACCTGGCGCAGGGCGGCGCCGCTGATCAAACCGTCGGGTTCGGCGACCTCGATTTCATTCATGAACTGGAAGGCCTCGGATGCCGATTGCAACAATTCCAGGGCGCTGTCGCTGATCAGGCTGCCGAGCTCGGAATTGTTCTTGCTGGAAAACGGATCGTAGGGATCGCTGGCGGACCAGAAGCCGTGCAGATAAACAATCGAGAAGGCGATGATCGCGGCCATCAGCGTCAACTTGAACATTTTTTTTTTCATGCATCACCTCGCTTTTATTTTATTTTCGAATGACAACTCCATGGTTTCCCTGGCGCCGGCGTGCCCGGGCCACTCCGCTCATCCGCCCCTGTTAAAAGATTCATCGTCCGTTTGCTTGGAATGCTTTTTTCTGAACCAGCGCCGCAACGCCAGCCAGCGGGTCTTCCTGATCCCAACCTCGCGGTCGATGAGCAGCAGGCATTTTTCCCTTTCACCATGTTCGGCAAAACGGATCGTGGCTTCCAACCGCAGGCGGATCAACCCCGTTCCCGGCGTTTTGGGGATGACTTCCCATGCCCAGTCCAGATAACGCGCCCGGTCGATGACGGCCCGGGGCGCGCGGCGCGGCAAAACCTCGCAGCCGTCGATCTGCAGCTGCGCCGCGAGAGTGATCCCGAGCCGTTCCCGGTCCACGCAGCAGACATTCCGCGCCAGCAAACGGTGCATGACCTCTCCGATCAGGTTCTGGTAAACCCCGAGCTCGATGGTGATCGCGCGCCCGACCTCCAGTGCGGCTGGCGGGTTGAAAAGCGCCCTGGCCAAAGACAGCTCGGCCGCTACTTCGGACAAATGCCGGGGCAGACCGGAAGGAAGGGAGTCCGTCGGCGGCGGTGTATCATTGAAGTATTCGAGCGACATGGCCCGCAAATTGATGGTGCGGGAATCTTCCAGAAAATCCATTTTCAGATCCAGGCCGGTGATGGTGCGGTCGCGCACGGAGATCCCCCGCTGCACCAGCTTGTTGAAGCCGTTGCACGTCACTTCCAGGGTATAGCTGCCGGGCGGGATGCGGCAGAACATGAAAATTCCCCTTTCGCCGGTGACCGAGCTCAGCTTGTCTTCCAGCTTGGTCCCAGAAAGAACCACCCGGGCGGAAACCACCGGACAATCGAGCAGGTCGGCAATCTTGCCGCGGATCGCCGGCTGAAGACAGGCAGGTTCCCTTCCCTGCGCTAACATTGTTTTGCCACCCCTATGCGCATGCTTTATTTGTAGCAATTTTGCTGCCATTCCCCTGGAAAAATCCGCACAGCCTTTATTGATCGGGGTTTTCAAGGATAAGCCGAGGGATTCCTGCATCCTTTTTGAGCAAACCAGTGTCCCAATTTAGGACGACTTGCGCCTAAGGATCAATGCCCAATGCTGTCTCCTTTTGGCTTCGAGCTCTTCAATGCCAATTGTCCTATTTTGGGACATCCGCTGGTTTTTACAAAAAGCATCTTGGCAGCGGACGTTAGACGTTTACGCCTGTCCCATTTTGAGACAATCGGCCAATGGCAGAGCTACTCTCCCTGATCCAGGATTTGTCGGAGTTTAGCCAGCAGTTGGTTGAAATCGTAGGGCTTCTGGATGAATCCCCTGACCCCCTTGTTCAGGATCTCGCTGACGCGGCCGTTCTGGCTGTAGCCGGTCGAAAGCAGGGCCATGATGCGCGGATTGATTTCCTTCATTTTCAGGAATGCTTCCTCGCCGCCCATTCCCGGCATGACCACGTCCAGGATGACCAGCGCGATTTCCTGGCCGCGCTTTTTGTATACATCGACCGCCTGATCGCCGTTGGCGGCGAGTAAAACCCGGTAGCCGTGGCTCTGCAGCACTTCTTTGATAAAGGAACGAATATCCTTTTCATCGTCGACCACGAAGATCAGTTCGTTCCTGCCGCGCAGCGTTTCGGTCAAAATCTGATCGGAAATCTCCGGCTGGCCGCTAACCGGGAAAAAGATGTTGAACTTGCTGCCGTGACCCGGCCGGCTGTTTACTGTGACAAACCCCTCATGACCCTTGACAATGCCGTAAACGACCGACAAGCCGAGCCCGCTGCCCTGCCCGGTGGCTTTGGTGGTGAAAAAAGGATCAAAGATCCTGGACAGGACCTCCTTGTCCATCCCGGCCCCCGAATCGCTGACGGTCATTTTCACATAAGACCCCGGGCCGGCGCCCTCGGGCACCAGCGGATCGACCTTCCTGAAAACAGCCATCTCGGTCACGATGGACAGCCTGCCGCCATTGCTCATGGCGTCCCGCGCGTTGACGCACAGGTTCATTACCACCTGTTGGATCTGCCCGGCGTCACCCATGACGGTGGGCAGCGATTCATCCAGGTTGGTCTCGATGCGGATGGATTTATCGAACGTTTGGCTGATGATTTCCAGGGTTTCCCGGATCAGTTTATTGATGCTCAGCGGTTTGTGATTCACCTTGTCGCCGCGGGTGAAAGCCATAAGCTTGGAGGTCAGGTCGGCGGCGCGGATGGCGCTGCGTTCGATGGTATCCACATATTTGAAAAAATCGTGGCCTGGGCTCAGTTTCGCTTTCAGAAAAGAGGCATAGCCGAGGATGCCAGCCAGGATATTGTTGAAATCATGGGCGATGCCGCCGGCCAACGTGCCCAGGCTCTCCATTTTCTGGGACTGCAGCACCTGCTGCTCCAGGCGGCGCTTTTCGGTCAAGTTGCGGATAACCACCAGAACCTCGTCGCTGCCGCACAGGGCGCTGCGCGCTTCAAAATACTGCAGCCGCTGATCGATGGCAAGTTCATATTCGTACACCTGCAGCTCGTGGGTTTGCAGGGTGAGGCGGATGTTTTTCATGGTCAGCTCCGCCAGCTGCTGCGGCAGCACGTCGTCGACCCGCTTGCCCAGGAACACTTCAGGCTTCACCAGGAGCTGGGTGTCCTTTTCCGCCTTGTAGTCCAAAAACACCCCGTCCTTGTCGAGCAGGAAAATCAGGTCAGGTATGGCGCTCAGGATGGCGCGGTTCTTGTGCTCGCTGCGCCGCAGGCTGGCCTCGGCCCGCTTGTGCTCGATGGCCATGGCCACCTGGTTGGAGACGAAGATCAGGATGTTCTTCTCATCCTGGCCGTAGCGCAGGCCGGGCGAATAGGTCTGCACGACCAGCACGCCGATGGTCGTCTCCCGGATCTTCAGCGGCACGCCCAGCCAGTCGATGGAAGGGGCGCCGATCAGCTCGACCTCGCCCCGCTTTTCGAGCTCGTCGAGGATTTCGGGCGTGGCCAGCAGCGGGACGCCGGTGCGCAGCACGTATTCGGTCACCCCCTTTTCCAGCCCGCGGGTCGCCGGCGGCGGGTCGAACTCGTCGACGAAGTAGGGAAAACTCAACAGCCGGGCCGCCCGGTCGAACAGGGCGATATAAAAATTCTCGGCGCGCATGAGCCCGGAGATGATCTGGTGGATGGAATGGTACAGCTCGGGCAGGCTGCCGGCCATCTGCGTGGCCTCGGAAATTTTATAGATCGCGTCCTGGATTTTTTCCGAATGCCTTTGTTCCGTGATGTCGCTCAATACCGACAGAACGGCAGGTTCACTCTCATACACGATGTTTTTGCCCTGGATCACCACCGTGCGCCATTCGCCTTTCCTGCCGGCGACCCGGATCTCGTATCCCTGGGGAGCATGGCCGCCGGCCTGGCGCATGGTCATGTTCTTTTCGACCAACCCCCGGTCGTCGGGATGGACAAAGTCCAGGACTGACAGTCCGATGATCTCGTCCAGCGAATACTGGGTTGCCTCGAGGATATAGTCGTTGACCAGGGCGATCTTTCCTTTTTTGTGAACCAACACCCCATTGGGCAACTGGGAGACCAGATCGCGGTAGCGCTGCTCGCTTTCGCGCAGGGCGCGGCTGGCATTGACCAAATCCCGGGTGCGCTTCTGTACCCGGCCCTTTAACTGTTCGAGTTTCTGGCTTGCCGCCGCCGGCGAACGCCCCACGGGCTTTTTCGATTTCATTTTATCTCCGCCGCACCGCTCGTTGGCTCATCTAACGAGCTTGATCAACTGCCGTTGATCGGGAATGCTCTCCAGGCCGATGGCGTTGAACACCCCGAGCTGTTTCCACATTTTTCGGTCCACGCCGGCCGAACTGAAAATCCCCTGCAAGGTCCGACTGCCGTCGGCGCGGACCAGGCTCAGGCGGCTGGGTTGGCGATTCAGATAGGCGGGATCGCTCAGCTGCTGAAATGAAAGAATGGCGCGGTCGAGCAGCGGCTGGAAAACATCGGCCGCGCTGAGGACGCTCATGGCGATGAACGTAAAGACCGATGGGAATCGCGAATTGGAAAGCCATTTCCGGGTGGTAGAAGACGCCGTTCTCGAGGAAACCCTGTTTGGGGTTATCGCCGTAGACCATGCCGTCGAGCTTGCTCAGGTAGGGTTCGCTCTTGACCGCCAGGCGGGCATCCTGGCTGGAGACCAACTCCCTGACCTTGGCGATGCGGTCACTGGTCATCGGGTGGGTGGAAAGGAAAGTGGGAAGGCCGTGTCCTCCCGAATCGGCACTCATATTCTCCAGGGCGGTAAAAAAGCGCAGCATCTCGCCCGGGGCATACCGGGCTTGGCGGGCATAACCGATGCCCAGGGAATCGGCCTGGTACTCGTCGCTGCGGCTGAACTTGAGGAAAAGCAGCTGCATGCCGATCCCGGCCAGCCAGGCCAGCTTGCGGATGTCCTTGCTCAGGATGCTGCCCACGGCCAGGCCCACCTGGGCCAGCAGCTGGCCGCTCAGCTGCTTCATCGAATGGCGGGCGGCGACATGGCCCATCTCGTGGCCCAGTACGACGGCGAGCTCGGCTTCGCTGCCCATCAGGGCCAGGATGCCGCGCGTGACGTAGATGTAGCCTCCGGGGGCGGCGAAGGCGTTGACCACCGCCGTGTCCAGGACGGCAAAGTGGTACTTCAGATTGGGGCGGTGCGAATACGGCACCATTTTCTGGCCGACGCCGTTGATATAGTCCTGCAATCCCTTGCTCTCGTAGATGCCGAACTGCTGTCGGATCTGCTGGTCGGTCTCCTGGCCCATGGCGATCTCTTGTTTTTCGGAAAACAGCATCAATTCTCGCTTGCCGCTGACCGGATTGATGGCACAGCTGAGAACAACCAAAATCAGGGCCAGTAGGATCAGCCCAAAAAACGCCCTTTCAATTTTTTTCATGGCGTTCCCCCTCCTCGGCCAATTTTTTGGATTTTGATTTCTATATAACATATAAAAAAAATATATGCAAAATTGAAAATGGCCGACGGCGGTGCTCGACGGAGAAGGGCATCTGTTGACCCGTTTGCACGACTCGATGCGGTTTGTGTTACCCCGGGCGATTCCCCGGCCACGGCGCGCTTGTCGTTTGCGATTGACAGTCATGAGCGAATTTGTTACTATTGACTTTAATCCAAACGATTCTCCCTGGAGGTGAAATGATCAAGGGGAAATATCTGTTCACGTCAGAATCGGTGTGCGCCGGGCACCCGGACAAGGTTTGCGACCAGATTTCCGACAGCATTCTCGACGCCTGCCTGAAGCAGGACCCGGATTCGCGCGTGGCCATCGAAACCCTGACCAAGACCGGCATGGTGCTGGTGGCCGGCGAGTTGACCACCAAGGCCTATGTCAACATCCCGACCATCGTCCGCCAGACCCTCAAGGAGATCGGCTACACGAGTTCGCATTACGGCATTGAGTACGAGACCTGCGCCGTGCTGGTGCACATCGAGGAGCAGTCCCCCGACATCGCCATGGGCGTCAACACCGCCAGGGGCCACGAGCAGGGCGCCGGCGACCAGGGCATGATGTTCGGCTACGCCACCAACGAGACCGCCAATTACATGCCCCTGCCCATCGCCATGGCCCACAAGCTGACGGCGCGGCTGGCCCAGGTACGCAAGAACCGCACCATCCCCTACCTCGGTCCCGACGGCAAGGCCCAGGTGACCGTGGAATACGAAAACGGCAAGCCCCGCCACATCACCGCGGTGGTGGTTTCCAATCAGCACAATGATAAGATCGGCCACGCCCGCATCGAGAAGGACATCATCCGCCACGTGGTCAAGCCCGTCTGCGGCAAGTGGCTGACCGCCGACACCAAGTTCTACATCAACCCCACCGGCAAGTTCGTCAGGGGCGGCCCCTACGCCGACGCCGGCCTGACCGGGCGCAAGATCATCGTCGACACCTACGGCGGCATGGGCCGGCATGGCGGCGGCGCTTTTTCCGGCAAGGACCCCAGCAAGGTCGACCGCTCCGGCGCCTACATGGCCCGCTATATCGCCAAGAACATCGTGGCCGCCGGCCTGGCCGAAAAGTGCGAAGTGCAGCTGGCCTACGCCATCGGCATTGCCGACCCGGTCTCGATCAACGTCAACCTGTTCAACACCGGCAAGATAAGCGAAGAAAAAATCACCGCCCTGATCCGCAAAGTCTTCCCGCTCAAACCCGGCGAAATCCTCAAGGCACTCAATCTGAAAAGACCCATCTACAAGCAGACGGCATCCAACGGCCACTTCGGCCGTGACGAATTCCCCTGGGAGAAGCTGGACAAGGTCAAAGAGCTCAAGGCCTTAGCCAAGAAATAGAGGCGATTTGGCTTGGCGTACGGCGGACGGCTGACGGTGGACGGTAAAGAAAAAACGCTGTACAGTGTAGGGGCGACCCGGCGGGTCGCCCCCAAAATGCCGTTGCGCCTGCCATCAACAATCTCTAAGTTAAGTAAGGAAATAAAATGAAAAAAACCGAGGCTGACATGAAAACGATTGACAAGGACCGCAACCTCCCCTACAAGGTTGCCGATATTTCCCTGGCCGACTGGGGGCGCAGGGAAATGGACCTGGCCCGGGCCGAGATGCCTGGGCTGATGGCCATCCGCAAGAAATACGGGCCGCTGAAGCCGCTGGCGAAACTCAAAATAACCGGCAGCCTGCACATGACCATCCAAACGGCCATGCTGATCGAAACCCTGATCGAACTGGGAGCCGACGTGCGCTGGGCTTCCTGCAACATTTTCTCCACCCAGGACCACGCCGCCGCGGCCATCGCCAAGGCCGGCCAGGCCGCCGTTTTCGCCTGGAAGGGCGAATCGCTGGAGGAATACTGGTGGTGCACCGAACAGGCGCTGACCTGGCCCGACGGCTCGGGCCCGGACCAGATCGTCGATGACGGGGGCGACGCCACCCTGCTGATCCACCAAGGGGTAAAAATCGAACAGCACCCCGAGTTGCTGAAACGCACCCCGGAGAACAAGGAAATGGCCATTGTCTGGCAGCGTCTGCAGGCATCGTACCGACATGACCCACTGCGCTGGACCAACCTCAGCCGCCGCATCCGCGGCGTGTCGGAGGAGACCACCACCGGCGTCCACCGCCTGTACCAGATGCAGGCCGACGGCAGCCTGCTCTTTCCCGCCATCAACGTCAACGACTCGGTCACCAACTCCAAGTTCGACAACCTGTACGGCTGCCGGGAATCCCTGGCCGACGGCATCAAACGCGCCACCGACATCATGGTGGCCGGGAAAAAAGTCGTCGTCTGCGGCTACGGCGACGTCGGCAAGGGCTGCGCCCAATCGATGCGCGGCTTCGGCGCCCGGGTGATCATCACCGAGATCGACCCGATCTGCGCGCTGCAGGCGGCCATGGAAGGCTACGAAGTGTCGACCATGGAAGACATGGTCGGCAGCGGCGATATCTTCATCACCGCCACCGGCAACTGCGACGTCCTCACTGGCCGGCACATGGAAATGATGAAAAACGAAGCCATCGTCTGCAACATCGGCCATTTCGACAGCGAGATCGACATGCATTACCTGGAAACGACGGCCGGCTGCACCAAAACGACGATCAAGCCGCAAGTGGACAAATGGACGCTGAAATCGGGCCGTTCGATCATCATCCTGGCCGAAGGGCGCCTGGTCAACCTTGGCTGCGCCACCGGTCACCCCAGCTTCGTCATGAGCTGCAGCTTCACCAACCAGTGCCTGGCCCAGATCGAGCTTCTGAAAAGCGGCTTGGAGAAAAAAGTGTACACCCTGCCCAAGCTCCTGGACGAGGAGGTTGCCCGGATGCACCTGGAGGCGTTGGGAGCCAAATTGACC
>JAPKZL010000232.1 GCA_026393795.1 Candidatus Aminicenantes bacterium
CGGTCCGGCCGTAGCGCTTGTCCCAGACCCGCAGGATCAACTCCGCTACGCGGGCGGAACTGACGATGGGCACCAGGTTCACCGAAGGGTCGGGGACCAGCTCGGGGAGGGCGGTCGGCAGGCCGGCGCCGAAGACGATGATCTTGATTCCCCCGCTGACGGCCGTCTTGATCAGGTCATTGACGTTGCTCAGCGCCCCCATGAAGTTCACGGCGACCGGACCGGCGGTCATCTTTTTCACCTGGTGGATCTCGCGTTCCAGCGCTTCGTGGGAAATTTTTTCGTATTCGCTCAGCGAGTCGACGAAATCGCCCAGGCCGATGCTGGACAGGGTGCCGATGCCGCCGGCGTTGGTCACGGCCGAAGCCAGTGATGAAAGCGACACCCTCACGCCCATGCCGCCCTGGACGATCGGGATCTCGGCTGTAATGCTGCCGATCTTCAGTTTTGGAATTGTCATATTAATCCTCTTGTTTCTTGACGACCAGGCAGGCGTTGCCGCCGCCGAAGCCGAACGAATTGCTAGTGGCATATTTCAGCGCCAGCGTTTCGGCGCCCCGGGGCACGTAATCCAGGGTGCACTCGGGGTCGGGCTCCCGGTAGTTGATCGTCGGCGGCACGATGCCGCCGTGCACGCTCATGACCGTGGCGATGAATTCCACCGCCCCGGCCGCCGCCAGCAGGTGGCCGATCATCGACTTGTTGGAACTGATCTTCAGGGCCCGGGCATGGGCGCCGAATACGTTCATGATGGCGGCGCTCTCGATCTTATCGTTCAGGGGGGTCGAAGTGCCATGGGCATTGATGTAACCGATATCCCCGGGCTCGATGGCCGCGTCCTTCAGGGCTGCTTTCATGACCCTGACCATGCCGTCCCCGCTGGGCTCGGGAGCGGTGAAGTGATAGGCATCGGCGGCATTGCCGTAGCCGGCCAGTTCGGCGTAGACCCTCGCCCGGCGCCTGACGGCGTGTTCGCCGTTTTCGAGAACGACGACGCCGGCCCCTTCGCCCATGATAAAACCGTCGCGATGGCGGTCGAAAGGCCGGCAGGCGTTTTCGGCGTCGGGATTGGCGGACATCGAGCGGGTGGCACAAAAACCGGCATAGGCCAGGGGGGTCACCGCCGCTTCGGATCCGCCGGCCAGCATAATCTCGGCGTCGCCCCGCTGCAAGATGCGGAACGCGTCGCCGATGGCATTGGCGCCGGTGGAGCAGGCGACCGAAGGGGCCGAAAGGGGACCTTTCAGGCCGAAGCGGATCGAGACCATGCAGGCGGCCATGTTGATCAGCAGTTTCGACACGAAGAACGGCGTCAGGGAATTGGGCCCCTTCTCCTGGAGGTGGCGATGGCCTTCTTCGATGCTGGCCGAACCGCCGATCCCCGAGCCGATAATCACCCCGGCCCGGGATTTTTCAAAGGGGTGGTTGTCCAGGCCGGCATCCTGCATGGCCATGGCCGCGGCGGCCAAGGCGAACGCGGCAAAGCGGTCCATGCGCTCGAGAGATTTTTTGTCGATCCATGTCAGCGGATCGAAGTCCTTCACTTCGGCGGCCAGCTGGGAGCGAAATCCGCTCGGGTCGAAATGGCTGACCCGGGCAATGCCATTTTTTCCGGTTAGCAATCCCTGCCAGAACGCGTCAATGCCGATGCCGATTGGAGTCACCGCTCCCAAGCCGGTAACCACGACCCGCTGCCTGTCCATGAACGTCGGCCTCCTATCCTGTCATCCCGGCATCACCACCGTCAACGGATTGGGGATGAACTAAAAATTTTACCTGGATATTTTACCAATTGTTACGCATGATTGTAAAGAACCTCCACGGACAATATTAATTCCGCTTGAAATGGCGCAATTTTTATGCTAATAAAAACCCAGGTTCTGCGGAGGCGAAAGATGAGAAACAGAAGTATGCCGAAAACCGATGAAAAAAAGGAAGTCATCATAAACAACGACGGTCAGAGCTTCAGCTGCCTGCTAACCGACATCTCGCCCAGCGGCATTTCCGTGAGCAGCGACCATTTCGTCCCCACCTACAAGGAGATCGAGGTGGTCATGGAGATCAAGGGGAAGCCGGTGACCATGAAAGGCAGCGTGCGCTGGAGCATCGATCCGGGGACGGCCGGGGCCAAGACGGGGAAATTGGGCATCCTGATCATGGATCCGCCGCCGGCCTTCCTGGCCTACGTCGCGACGCGGGGGAAAACCGGCCACTGGTAATGCGTTAAAGAGACGCGACCGCTTGTCCCGGCCGGCGCATCGCTTTTTGCCTAGGCAAAAATCCTTTTGAAATTTTCGGCAGTGGTGCGCAGGGCCGGGGCGGAGTGGGGCTCGAGGGCGATGGAGAAGGGGCAGCCCACGCCGCTGATGGCCGCCCTGGCCGCCGGCCAGTCGATGTTTCCCTGGCCCAGGGGAAGGTGGTCGTCGTTGGCGCCGAAATTGTCGTGCAGATGGAAATGGATGTGCCGGTGCGGAGCGAGGTAAAACAGCCATTCCTCCGCCGGGATGCGGCCGAACACGTGATGGTGGCCGAAGTCGAAACAATGAACGAGCCGCGGCCGGTCCGCCCGTTTCATCAGTTGCAGCGCAACGTAAGGCGTCGGCTCGGCGATGTTTTCCAAGGCGATGAACGGGCCGTCGCTCTCCGCCAACAGGGTCTGGTAAAAGCGCGCGGCGCGGTCGAGCCAGCGCTCGAAATGCTGGCGGTAATAGATGGGGTCGTAATTGAAATGCATGACCACCAGCAGGCTTTTCCAGGCCGCGGCCAGGGACATTATTTTTTGCATTTGCTCCAGGCTCAAGCGGCGGATGGCTTCGTCGGCGGCTCCGGGCCAGACGTCCATGAACGGCGCGTGGATGGTGTGGCTGGGAAAAGCGGACAGTTCGCCGGCGACTTCCCTGATCCGTTGCGGGGTGAAGCGCAGCAGGTTTTCGGCGCTGATGTACACTTCGGGGTTGGCCTTCATTTTCAGCAGCAGCGGCGCTTCCCGGCTCATGCGGTCGCTGGCGACGCGGATGTAAAAACTATTGAACATTCTGGACGCCCAGCAGCCGCTTGATCTGGTAGGACAGCTGCTCGATATTGAACGGTTTGGGCAGGAAATGCTCGATCTTGCCCTTGAACTTGGCCGTCTCCAGGTATTCCTTGCCGTAGCCGCTGGCGATGAGGATCTTCACCCTGGGGTTGAGCTCCCTGAGGGCGGTGAAGACTTTTTCGCCGGAAAGGCCCGGCATTTCGATGTCCAGGATCACCAGTTTGATCGCCGAACCATTCTTTTTGAACGTTTCGATACCTTCGCTGCCGTTGACGGCGGTCAGGCATTTCATGCCCAGGCTCTTGAGCATGTCGCTGCCGATGTCGCGCACGACCTCCTCGTCATCGATGAGCAGGACCAGGCCTTCCAGCGCCGGCGCCGGCTCCAGCGCTCCGGCCCGGCCGGCCCGCTCGCCCTCTTTTTCGTAGGCCGGCAGCAGGATGGTGAAGGTGCTGCCGCAGCCGGTGTCCGACTGCACCTCGATGTGGCCGTTGTAATCCTTGACGATCTCCTGGACGATGGCCAGGCCCTGCCCGGTGCCGCGCCCCTGGCCCTTGGTGGTGAAAAAGGGTTCGAAAATGCGGCTCAGGTGCTCGCGGCTGATGCCGCTGCCGTTGTCGCCGATCTGCAGGAGCGCGTAGCGGCCGTCAATGAGATCCTTCTGGCCGCTGACGTCGACCAGGTCGGTGCGGATGGTGATCGTCGGCTTGGGCGAGGCTTCCACGGCGTCCTTGGCGTTGATAAGCAGGTTGATCAGGGTCTGGGAAATCTTGGTCTTGTCGGCCTGCATCAGGATCGGAGTGGGATGCAGCTGGATGTCGCAGTGGACGGTCTTCAGGCTCATGGACAGGAAATCCAGCGATTCCCTGATCAGGTCGTTGAGATTGAGGGTCTCCTTTTCGGCGAGCTTCTTGCGCGAGAAGTTGAGCAGCTGGCCGATCAGCGTCGATGCCCGCTCGCTGGAGTTGATGATCGTCGATACGTACTTTTTCAACTTGGGGTCGTCGGCGATCTTTTTTTCCAGCAGCGAGGCGTAGCCCATGATGCCGCTGAGCAGGTTGTTGAAATCGTGGACGATGTGGCTGGTCAGCAGACCCAGCGATTCCATTTTATGCGCCTGCAGCAGCGAGGACTCGAGCTTTTTCAGCGCCGACACGTCCTCGAGGTGGATGACCACGCCGTTCTGCTCGGCCGTCACCGGGTACAGGGTCAGGTTGGCGACGATGAAGCCCTCCTCGCCGATAAAGATGCGCTCGTCGTTGAGATAGACGGTCTTTTTCAGGATCATCGTCTCGTTGATGATGTCCTTGTACTTGTTGAAGAGGGGCCGCAGGGCATAGATGTTCTCGCCGAAGGCGGCGGCGAACGGCACGCCGAGGATCCTTTCGGCCGACTGGTTCCAGGTGGTGATCAGGTTGCTGCTGTTGATGGAGATCACCGCGTACGGGCTGGCGTTGATCAGCTTCTGCATGAAGCCCTGCAGGGAGCGGAGCTGGGTGGTCAGGCCGCGCCATTCGGAAATATCGCGGAGCATGATGATGCCGCCAATGATGGTCTTGCCGCTCTTCAGCGGTTCCACGATCAGGTCGACGTAGTTTTCTTCTTCCAGGATGGGACTGATGGTGTTGATGCGGTGAACGCTGTTGCCGTTCTCGATGACGTTGCGCACCAGTTCGTCAAAGCCGCTTTCGTTGGCCATCTTGCTCAGGATCAGGTTCAGGTTCTGGCCGATGCTGTTTTCGCCGGCGGTCCGGATCACGTCGTGGGCTTTGCGGTTGATGAAGGTGATGCGCAGTCTGCGGTCGACGATGATGATCATTTCCGGGATCGACTGGAATATCTGCTGCGAGAAAATGATCTGGTTTTTCAGGTTGATCTCGGCCTTTTTGCGCTTGCTGATGTCGGCAACGACCGCCAGGTAGTCGCTGACCCTGCCGTCGGCATCGCGGATCAGCGACAGCGACAGGGCGATGTCGAGCTTTTCTCCGGTTTTCAGCACCATGGTGGTCTCTTTTTCCACGACATGGTCATGGTCGCGCAATTCCCCCACGATCTCGCGGATGAACTTCTTTTCAACGAATTCGCTCAGGCGCAGCGACAAGATGGTTTGCGCATCGACCTGGAATTTCTTCAGGCCGTAGTCGTTGATGTATACGGGGCGCGTTCGCCGGTCGAACTTGATCACCACCACCTGGGCGGTCTGCATCAGCTTTTCCAGGAATTCCCCGGCCTCCCTGGCCTCGGCGCTCTTTTTCTGCAGCTGGACAAGGACGCTTTCGACATAAGCGGAGATTTCGGCGATTTCGCCGGCGAGCTTGGTGCCGGCGGCAAGGATGCGCCCGTTTCCGGTCTGCCCGGCGAGCTGCAGGCTGCTGCTGATCTCCTGCAGGGGGTTCAGTATCCGGCGTTTGAAATAAACGAGCACCAACGCCATGAATGCCAGCAGCAGCAGGAGGTCCAACCCATGCTGCCAGGCCGGAGGCAGCGGCAGAAATTGCAGGACCACCTGGACGAGTGCGAAAGCGATCAGGATGATGATCAGCTGCACGGTTAGCTTTTTCATTCCACCCCTGGCGCGGTGAACGCGGTGGTCACTGATTTTCTGCTTGCTGGCCTTCGTAGATGACCTGGATGCCTTCGATTTTTTTGGTGACCGGGAAAATTCCCAGCAGCACCTGCCCGGAATTCTTGGTCTTGGCGTAGATCTTGACCTTGATCTCCTTCCAGTTGGCCATGTTCTTGATGAACGCCGGCTTGGATGAGGCGCTGTAACCAAAAAAGCCCTTGACAAAAATCTCGCCGCTGACCTGCCCCGGCGGCAGGGGTTCCTTGACCGCCGTCACATAGCCGTCGGTCAGGTTTTCGCCGCTGTCGGCAAAAATGAAAATGCAGTTGAAGTTGACGTGCTGCAGCGGCCGGGTGCCGGTGTTCTTTATCTTGAAGGTGAACGAGGGGACGATGATGGCCTCGTCGGGTTTGCCCTTTTTATCGACCCAGACGGAGTCGTGCCAGACGATCTGGATCGACTTGGCCACTTCGGCATCGCTCATGGTTTCCTGGATGACGGTTTTGTAGAACACCAGGATCAATATGAGGCCGATGATGACGGTGATCAGGGAGGCCCAGAATTTGGCCTGCTTGTAAAACGGTGTTTTTTGGGTGATGTCCTTGAACAGGACCTTGTTTTCGTCCATGCTTTTCTCCTTGGTCATCTTATAGCTCATTTGCACGAAGTTTTCAAGCGCGGGTTTTTTTCGAAAAAAAAAGGGAGGGTTCTCTGGAACCCCCCCTGATTGAATTCGGCAGGTTAAATCAGACGATGCCCTGGGCCAGCATGGCCTTGGCCACCTTGATGAAGCCGGCGATGTTGGCGCCGGTCAGGTAGTCGCCCTTGGTGGCGTACTTCTCGGAGGCGTCCAGGCACTGCTGGTGGATGGCCTTCATGATCCGCTGCAGCTTCTGATCGACCTCGTTGCGGTCCCAGTACCAGCGCGAGCTCTGCTGCGCCATCTCCAGGCCCGAAGTGGCCACGCCGCCGGCGTTGGCCGCCTTGGCCGGCCCGTAGAGGATGTTGCTCTCCTGGTAGACCTTGATGGCCGCCAGGTTGGAGGGCATGTTGGCGCCCTCGCTCACCAGGAAGCAGCCGTTCTTGACCATGGCTTTGGCGTGCTCCTCGTTGATCTCGTTCTGGGTGGCCGACGGGAAAGCGCAGTCGAACGTGATGCCCTGCTCCTTGACCACGTCCCACACGCTCTTGCCTTCGTAGAATTTGGCGCTCTTGTACTTCTCGACGTATTCCTTGGCCCGGCCGCGGCGCACGTTCTCGATCTCCATCAAATGGGCCAGCTTGCCGGCATCGATGCCCTCTTCGTCGATCACGGTGCCGCCGGAATCGCAGAAGGAGATGGCCTTGCCGCCCAGCTGGGTGATCTTTTCGATGGTGTACTGGGAGACGTTGCCCTTGCCCGAGACCAGGCAGCGCAGGCCCTTGTAATCCTTCTTGCGGGTGGCCAGCATCTCGGCGCCGAAGTAGACCGCGCCGTAGCCCGTTGCTTCGGGACGGATCAGGCTGCCGCCGTACTCCAGGGCGCGGCCGGTCAGCACGCCAGTGAACTCGTTGCGGATTTTCTTGTAGTAGCCATAGAGGAACCCGATCTCGCGCCCCCCCACGCCGATGTCGCCGGCCGGCACGTCCACGTCGGCGCCGATATGGCGGAACAACTCGCGCATGAAGGCGTGGCAGAACTTCATCACTTCGTTGTCGCTCTTGCCCTTGGGATCGAAGTCGGAGCCGCCCTTGCCGCCGCCCATGGCCAGCGTGGTCAGCGAGTTCTTGAAAATCTGCTCGAAGCCCAGGAACTTGATGAGGCCCAGGTTGACCGATGGATGGAAGCGCAGGCCGCCCTTGTATGGGCCGATGGCGTTGTTGAACTGCACGCGGAAGCCCTTGTTGACCTGGACCTCGCCCTTGTCGTCCACCCACGGCACGCGGAAGAGGATGGCCCGGTCCGGCTCGACGATGCGCTCGTAGATTTTCGCCTTGACGAATTCAGGGTGCTTCTTGACGGTGGGTTCGAGCGTCTCCAGCACTTCCTTGACCGCCTGGTGAAATTCGGGTTCACCAGGGTTCTTGACTTTGACTTTTTCAATGAGTTCCTTCATCATAGACATGGTTTATCTCCTTTTCGGAATTTTTTAATCACCAGCCTGGCGTGCGCGGATGTTTAAATAGAAATGTAATTATTAAATGAAATTCCCCGAATTGTCAACTGTTTGCCTTGACAAAGCGCCGAAAAATATTTATTAATGAAGGGCATGCGCGCGCTGAGAAACATCCTGGCCTATCTGCTGGCTTTTTTCCTAGTCCCATTGCTATTCATTCCGGTTTTGATCGTTTCCGGCCTTTGCGGCTACGACAAATTCCTTTTCATCCTGTCGCGGGCGGTGATGAGATTCGGCCTGAAGATCGTCGGGGTCAGGATGCATGTGCACGGAGCGGCGGGGGTCGATTTTTCCCGGCCCATGCTCATGGTCTGCAACCACCTATCCAACCTGGACGGCCCGCTGCTGTACAGCGCCCTGCCCGGCGAACCGCGCGTGCTGATCAAGAGCGAAGCGCGGAAAATCCCGCTGATCGGCCTGGTGTTGAAACTGGCCGGTTTCGTGTTCGTCGACCGCCAAAGCCCGCGCCGGCGGCAGGAAGCGCTGAACGAGGCGGTCGCCGCGATCAAAAAAAAACGCTGCTCTTTCCTGGTCTTCCCTGAAGGGACGCGCAGCCGCAGCGGGCGCAGGCAGGACTTCAAGAAAGGCGGTTTCATGATCGCCCTCAAGGCCGGGGTGCCGGTGCTGCCGGTGAAAATCTCCGGCAGCTATCAGCTGATGCCCCCGGGCCGGATCACCATCCGCGCCGGCACGGTCGATATCGAGTGTTTCCCGCTGCAGAGCATGGCCGGCGTCAACGAGAGCGACTTGCCGGGGTGGGTGCGGACCCTGCAAAATACCATATATAAGGATAACTACAATGAAAATCATTGAAGATGAACGGGTGCAACAGCGCGCGCGCTTGCTGGCCGGCCTGAACGAGGACCCCCGTGTGGACGAGGCCATCGTTGGCATGGAAAAAGCCCTACGCTGCGGCAACAAGGTGCTGGTGTTCGGCAACGGCGGTTCGGCGACCCAGTCCTCGCATTTTGCCGCCGAGCTGGTCAACAAGTTCTATTTCCGGCGCCGGGCCCTGCCGGCCCTGGCCTTGAGCTCCGACATGGCCAACGTGACCTCCATCGCCAACGACGAAGAGTTCCGGGTTGTTTTTTCCCGGCAGCTGGAGGCCTTCGCCGCCAAGGGCGACGTGGCGCTGGGCATCACCACCAGCGGCCGGTCGGCCAATGTCCTGCAGGCCCTGGCCACGGCCAGGAAAAGGGGGCTGCTGACCATCGCCCTGGCCGGGCGCCAGG